>NZ_JBFANZ010000014.1:0-134311 GCF_040659735.1 Micromonospora sp. NPDC049679 | reverse complement strand
ACGCGGCGCCACCGCTACGAGCACGGTGACGCTCAACGGGCCGGGCACCTGCACCATCGAGGCCAGGCAGAGCGGCAATGCCAACTACCAGGCGGCCGCGATGGTTGTGCGCCACTTCCAGGTGACCAGGGCGGTGCAGACGATCGATTTCCCGCAACCGTCCACCGTGTCGCTCGCGACCGAATCGATCACCCTGACCGCCACCGCGTCGTCCGGCCTCGGCGTCAGCTACGCCAGCACCACGCCGACGGTCTGCACCGTCGTCGGCCCGGCCAGCGCCCGCGCCAAGGCCGCTGTTGCCGCGACCATCACCCTCGTGTCGCGCGGTGAGTGCACGATCGAGGCGAGCCAGGGCGGCAACGCCAGCTATCTGCCCGCGTCCGCGGTCTCCCGCACCTTCACCGTGAAGGCGGCGCCGCCGGCGGGTACGCCGGACACGCCGACCGCGGTGACCGCCGCCGCCGGGGTCTCCTCGATCACCGCGACGTGGACGGCGCCGGTCCCGACCGGCGTCACCGTCACCGGTTACACGGCGTTCGCCGAGCCGGGCGAGGCGACCTGCAGCACCACCGGAGCCACGACCTGCGTGCTGGGCGCCGAGGCGGGCGTCACCTACCGGGTGCGGGTCATCGCGCACGCCGCCACCGCCGACTCGCTGCCCAGCGAGGCGTCGAACGAGGTGACCCCGACCGCGCCGAAGACGCCGGCCGAGGTGCCGACGACGACCCTGACGCTGACCACCGACAAGGGCGACATCAGCACCGCGACGCCGGGTCAGACGATCGTGATCAAGGGCACCGGCTTCGCCCCGTTCTCGACCGTCACGATCACCATCTACTCGACGCCCATCAGCCTCGGTTCGGTGGTCACCGACGAGAACGGCGACTTCAGCATCGCCGTCAAGGTGCCGACCGAGCTGGCGCCGGGAAACCACACGTTCATCGCGCAGGGCGTCGCTCCTGACGGCTCGCCCCGCGTCATGAAGCTGGCGGTCACCGTCGGGCTGCGAAATGTCTCCGACACATCTGACAATCTGCCGATGACCGGCAGCGCGCTGACCGGAATGTTCCTCGTCGGCATCGCGGCCACGGTGAGCGGCGCGGCGATGTTCACGCTGAGCTTCCGGCGGCCCCGCCGGATGAACGGCATCCCGCAGGCCGGCTGACCTCCCTCGGAGCTCAGTGACATCACATGCGCCGGCCGGGACCCCGCGTCCCGGCCGGCGCTCTCGTGCTGTCCCCCGATGCGCGACGGTGTCGCGGCATGTTCATGGCGCTGTCGCCACGGCGTCGCTCAGCCCGCCGACCGCAGCAATCTCGGCAGTGGCCGGGCCTCGCGGAGCATCTCGGTCGCCATCTCCGGCGGCACCGGCCGGGACAGCAGGTAACCCTGCCCCTGCTGGCAGCCGAGGGAGAGCAGCAGCGCCCGCTGTTCCGGCGTCTCGATACCCTCGGCGACCACCTGCAGCCCCAGCGAATCGGCGATGGCCAGGATCGCCCGGACGATGCCCCGGTCGGTGTCCTTCTCGGTCACTCCCGCGACGAACGAGCGGTCGATCTTCAACGCCTCCACGGGGAGCCGCTTGAGATGGCTGAGGTTGGAGTACGAGATGCCGAAGTCGTCGAGGGAGAAGTGCACCCCTGCGGCGCGCAGCGTGGTGGCGAACTCGGTCACGTCCGTCCGGATCGAACTGTGCTCGGTGATCTCCAGCCAGACGTCCGTCGGTTGCACCCCGGCATGCTTGATCACAGCGAGGGTGTGCCCGGCCAGATCCGGCTCGCGGAGCTGCGTGGCCGACAGATTGACGCTGATCCCCAACCGCTCCCAGCCCGGCAACCGCTGCCATGTCGCGAGCTGGCGGCACGACTCGGCGAGCACCCAACTGCCGATCGCGGCGATCGAGCCGGTCTCCTCGGCGAGCGGGATGAACACGTCCGGTGGGATCATGCCGCGGACCGGGTGGTGCCAACGCAACAGCGCCTCGAAGCCGAGGATACGGCCGCCGGCGAGGTCGAAGATCGGTTGGTAGTGCACGCTGAACTGCTCGCGATCGAGTGCGCGGACCAGTTCCGACCGCAGCTCCAGCCGGTCCAGCGACCGGTGCGAGGCCGCCTCGTCGAAGACCTCCACCAAGCCGGGACCATTGTTCTTCGCCGCGTACATCGCCGCATCGGCGTCGCGGAGCATCGAACTCGGGGTGGCCCGATCCGGCACGCCGAGCACGCCCCCGACGCTGACCGAGATCTCCACCCGTTCGTCCCGGAGCAGGATCGACTCCTCCAGCGCGCGGACGATCCGCCGTCCCACGTCCTTCACGTCGCCCAGATCCCGGACCCGCTCCAGCACCACCACGAACTCGTCGCCGCCGAACCGGGCGAGCAGGTCGTCGGGGCGCAGGCAGCCACGCAGCCGGTCGGCCACCTGGAGCAGCAGGTCGTCACCGGCGTCGTGCCCGAGCCGGTCGTTGACCTCCTTGAACTTGTCAAGGTCGCAGAAGAGCAGCCCGACCGGATGACCGCCCGGCCCGGCCAGCGCCTCATCGAGCCGCTGCTTGACCAGCGCGCGGTTGGCCAGCCCGGTCAGCGGATCGTGTGTGGCGCGCCGCCGGAGCTCGTCCTCCAACTGCTTGCGACCCTCGATCACACGGGAGGAGAGCACCACCGTGCTGTGGTCGGACGGCGCCGGCCGCAGGGCAGTCTCCACCCAGAGCCAGTTGCCGTGTCCCGTCCGGAGCCGGTATTCCACCTTCGGCGACCGGGCGGCATCGGCCAGGGCGAGGTACACCCGGTCGCGGTCGGCGGGGTGCACCAGTTCGGAAAGGGCCGTGCCGAGCAGCCCGTCGGGCTGGTGGGCAAGTTCCCGACCGTACGACGGCGAGGCGTAGACGAACCGCCCGCCGGCATCGGCCACCGCGATCAGATCGCTGATCGAGTCGGTGATCAGACGCAGCGACTCCTCGCTGCTGCGCAGCGCCCGGTAGAGCCCGGCGTTGCTCATCGCGGCGCCGAAGTAGTTGGCGAAGATGGTCGCCGTCTCCACCGCATCGGTGAGGAACGGACGCCGCGCGTCGCGGAAGGCGTACAGCAACGCCACCGGAGCGCCGTCGCGCATCACGGGCACGCAGAGCACAACCCGTTCGGGATCGAACGGCGAGTCCCCCCGGTACGCCTCCCCCCGTACGGCCGCGAACCAGCCCGGGAGCTGCGCCGCAGACGCGGGCCACCGGGCCAGTCCGTCCGCCGCGTCCGCGACCCGCGGCTCGGCCAGATCGCCGTCGATGGTCACGATCTGCACACCGTCCGCGTTGATCAGCTGCGGCAGAAGCGTGGCGGTCTCGGTGAAGAGTGCCGGCAGCTCCAGGTAGCGGCTGAGCCGGTGCCCGGACTGCGCCAGCCGCTCGACCCCCACGCCGCGTTCCCGGGCTTCCACGGCGAGCCGGAGCCGGGCCGCGACGGACGAGAGCACCTGAAGCTCGGTCGGCGGGAACGACTCCCCCGTCCGCCGGAACAGGAACAGAAGCTGGTCGCCGGCGTCCGGCCCGCTCGAGACCGGCACCCACACGCCGGACCGCACGTCCAACTCCGCGAGCCGGGTCGGAATGTCCGCCCCGATCAGCTCCGCGCCGGCGTGCGTGACGGCCTTGCCCTCCAGCAGCGCCTCGGCCGCACCGCCGGTGAGCGGCCAACCCGTCTGGAACACCGGGTCGTTCTCGGGCAGCCCACAGCAACTGGTCACCATGAGCCGACCGGCGGCCGCCCGTCCCATCCCGACGACGTCGGCGGAGAAGACCTGGGAGAGCACGATCAACGTCTGCTCGACGAGCTGCTCCGGCGTCGAGGGTTGACCGAGCACGGTGAGCACCCGCACCATCCGGGCGTTGTGCCGGTAGGCTTCGCTGACCGCCCCGATCGCGGCGGAGAGCTGCAATTTCAGCTCCTCCACCTGCTCGGCGTCACCGATCGCGTCACGTGCGCTACTCATTCACGCCACCTCACAGAGCGAGTGCGGTGAGAGTCGCGTTGTGGTAGCCGGACACGCCGGTGCTCCGCGCGAACTCGCCGTACGTGTAGAAACCGAAGGTGGGCACCGGTCCGGCCGCGGCCTGCAGCCGGGTCGCCTCCTCCGGCGCGCGGTCACGCAGGATGTCCATCCGCGCCGCGCAGCTGAAGGTGAGCATCACCCGGGGGTCCTCGACGGCGAGCGCGTCGGCCACCACGGGCCCGCAGACGTCGAGCAGGTCGTCCTGGTCGGCGGACATGATCTGGACCGCGCTGAACGGCGGCAGCGGCGTGAACGTACGGATGAGCCCGTCGTCGTCGACGAAGGCGCCACGGATGAGCTGGGTGCCATCGGGCTCGATCAGTCCGAACGCGTGCGCCGAGTGGTATCCCTGCGAGCGCGGGGTCGGCAGCTCCTGCATCGGATCCTCGTACCGGAAGTTCTCCTGGTAGACCTCGAGCGCCGGGCGGCCGGCGATCTCGTGCACGACCGGACCGTCCACGTTCGTCACCAGCAGCGGCATGCCATGCGACTGCCAACCGTGACCGGACACCACCCGCAGCGGGCGCGGCGCGTCGATCCAGACGGCGACCGCGCCGTCGCCGAACACCCGGTCGTCGTGGAAGACCAGGGTCTCGGTCAACTCGCGGTCCGCGGCCGCGGCGCCGCCCACCACCGGCACGGCCGCGCCGGTCACCTGGTAGATCCCGTTGAGCAGCCCCTGCGGGTCGCCGGCGAGGCCATCGGAGAAAACCAGCAGAGCGCTGTGCGGACCTCGGGTTGGACCGGCCGCGGCCATCGCGCCGCGGCTCACGTCGCGGCCCGCGGAAAACGCGTCCGCGCGCATCCCGGTGACCGACGCCGCCCCGAAGCGGTACGGGCCGGCGCTGAGCGCCAGCACGGAGACGCCCCGACCTGGCTCGATGAGGCGCCCGGTGGAGAACTGGCCACTGCTGCTGGCGCCGGCCAGCGGCGCGTCACCCGTCACCGCGCGGACGGCAGCCAGCAACGCCGGCAGGTCGTAGCAGGCGGTCGCGTACATCAGCACCAGCGCCGGCGGCTCACCACCGAGCCCGCGTACGGCCTGCTCGGCGGCGCTCCGGCCGGCCTCGACGGCGTCGCGGTGTTCGCTGGTGCCGACTCCCACTCGTAGATCGGTCACGATGGGGTCATCGGCATCCGGAGGACCGAAGTGAGACGTACCCCTCCCTCCCGGATCTTCACTACGCGGTGACCGTTGCCACACGACAACGCCTCGCGCCCGGGTGAAGACATCTTCAGCCGCTCCCTCCCGTGCCGCGGGCGCGCCGATTGCGGCGTTCCGCTGCGCCTTCACCCGCCAGCGGCTCATGATCGGTCAGGGGGTCGCCATGGCAGGGACACGACGATGACGGGGTCGATCAGGCACGCTGACGGCACCGGGCCCGGCTGATCACACCCGCGCGGCCGCCCGCCACCGCGCCCCGCCGATGTTGCGACCACCGATCGAACCGATGCTCGCGAAGCCCGTCGACGCGCTGCCCCGGGGCGCCGGCTGCGTCTTCGAACCCAAGTTCGACGGATTCAGGGCGGTGGTGTTCCGCCAGCCCGAGCAGATCTTCGTCCAGTCCCGCGCCGGGCGGCCCCTGCACGGCTACTTCCCCGACATCGTCCGGGTCGTACGCACGGCGATGCCGCCGGGCGTCGTGCTCGACGGCGAGCTGATCATCTGGGCGGGCGACCGGACCGACTTCGGGCTCCTGCAGCGCCGGCTCGGCGCGGGCAGCACGGTGGGGCGCCTCGCCCGACAGCACCCCGCCCACCTGGTCGTCTTCGACCTGTTGCAGGGCTCCGACGGCGCTCCCCTGCTGAACCGGCCGCTGGCCGAACGGCGCAGGGCCCTGACCGAGCTTCTCACCGACCCGCCGCCCGAGTTGGTGCTCTGTCCCCAGACGACCGACCGGGAAGAGGCCGCCGAATGGTTGCGCGGATGGCACGCGGCGGGGGTGGAAGGGGTGGTCGCCAAGGGCGCGTCCGGCCGCTACCTACCCGGACGGCGCGGGTGGCTGAAATACCGGCACCGGACCACGACGGAGGCGATCATCGGTGGTGTCACGGGACAGCTCGGCCAGCCGGAGACGCTGCTGCTGGGGCGGTACGACGCCCAGGGCCGGCTGCGTTACACAGGGCGCAGCCACCCACTGAGGGCCGCGCAGCGGCGCGAACTGATCCCGTTGCTGCTGCCCGGCGCGGCACAGACCACCGGGCACCCGTGGCCGCAACCGCTCCCGGCCGCCTGGTCCGGGCAACTGCCCCATCCCGAGCCGCTCCCCTACCACCAGGTGCCACCCGTGCTCGTCGCCGAGATCTCGGTGGACACCGCCTTCGAACAGCACCGGTGGCGTCACCGCGTGCACCACCTGCGCATCCGGATGGATCTCGGGGTGGACGACGTGCCGCCGTTGGCGGGGTGACCGAACGTGTCGCAGCCGTGCCGCGGGCGTCGACGCCGGGTGGGCCCGCGGTTCGTCTGCGGTCAGCCGTTCCGGCAGGGTTTCCAGAATGGTCGGAGGGACCCTCCTCAACTGAGCGGAGGATGGGGCACGGGCTCTTCGCCGCGGTATTCATAAATTCGTCGTAGTTCATCCCGTCGGACCCCGCGCGACCGCGCACAAACGGCACTCCACCAGCCCAGTAATCACGCTACGTAACGCAAAGTCGTTGCCACATAACACATTCCGGCCCATCGCGCGACCCGGTTCGGGCTTGATGGCTGATCTCGATCCGGTAAGCTGGCGCGCGGTCTCCGCCCGGCGGCGCCCCCTCGGCGCCGGCGGTGACCGCCGCCTAATCGTCCCCTGGGGGCGAGCCGGGGAACCACCGCACGTGGGGTGAATCCGCTACTCGCGGTAGGGATCGTTCCGTCCCGAACCCGTCAGCTAACTCGGCAGGCGGCCGATGGGAGGAACGTAGATGACGGCATTTGTACGTCGGCGGGGCTCACTGGCCGCAGCGCTGCTCGCGGTCGTGGTCCTGCTCTCCGGGGTCGCGATCACCCCGGGCGCGGCCGCCGCCGCACCCAGCACGCCCGGCAACGAGGGGAGCACCCCCCTGCTCCGCGATGTCCTCGAGTCGACCGGTCGCGGATTCGTCGAGGCGAAGAACGCGGTGGCCAACTCGCGGAAGCGGCAGTTGCAGCTCTCGCTGGAGCTGCAGAAGTCGCAGGAGCGGATCGACGCGCTCCTGCCGGAGGTCGGGCACGTCGCGACCACCGCCTACCGCACGGGTCGGATCGGCCCGATGATGATGCTGCTCAACAGCGCCAACCCCGACGACTTCATCAGTCGCGCCGAGGGCCTCGACATGATGGCCATGCGCGACAACCAGAAGCTCGAGGAGCTCAACAACAACCGCGTGCAGGCGGAACGCGCCAAGGCGGCGATCGACGCCGAGGCAGCCGAGCAGCAGAAGCAGCTCACCGTCATGGCCAAGCAGAAGAAAGAGGCCGAACGGGCGCTCCAGCTGGTCGGTGGAGAGGTGACCGGGGGCTTCGTCAGCGCCACCTCACCGGTCGCGCGGCAGGCGCCGCGCAACAGCGACGGCTCCTGGCCTCCCCAGTCCTGCAGTCAGGACGACCCGACCACCTCCGGCTGCATCACGCCGCGGACGCTGCACGCGCTCAAAGAGGCCAAGCGGGCCGGCTTCACCCGGTTCGTCGGCTGCTTCCGCACGGGTGACATCTTCGAGCATCCGAAGGGTCGGGCCTGCGACTTCTCCATGCAGGCGAGCGGCTTCGGCGGCGACGCGACGGGCAGCGCCAAGTTGTACGGCAACAATCTCGCCGCGTTCCTGGTCCGCAACGCGGACAAGCTGGGCATCCTCTATGTGATCTGGTACCGGCAGGTCTGGTTCCCGGCCACCGGCTGGAGTGCGTACACCCTCGCCGGCAGTGACCCTTCCAGCGCCCACACCAACCACGTCCACCTGTCTCTGCTGTAGAGCGCCCGGACGTCCTCAGTCCGACTTGGCGGCGCGCCGCGCGGGCGCCCGGCCGGGTGGCTGCTGGAGCGGAGGGCCGGCCGGCTCCGCGGCCGGCACCGGCCGGATGATGGGCCCGTCGATCGTGACGGTCAACTCCTCGCCATGGTGCTGCAGGTCGATCGTCGCGTCGGGATCTCCGTCGCGGAGCGAATAGGTGACCTCATGCGGCTCCACGTCCACGCGCAAGCGCATCCCGTGCCAGATGAGCGAGAACCCCAACCGGGTGACCCGGCTCGGTAACCGGGGCGCGAAGGACAGCTTGCCGCCGTGGTCGCGCATCCCGCCCAGTCCGGCGACGAGCGCGATCCACGCGCCGGCCAGCGACGCCACGTGGATGCCGTCGCGGGTGTTGCGGTTGATGTCGTGCAGGTCCATCAGCGCCGCCTCCCCCAGATAGTCGTGGGCGAGTTCCAGGTCACCGACCTCAGCGGCGAGGACCGACTGGGTGCAGGCCGAGAGAGACGAATCGCGGACGGTACGTCGCTCGTAGTAGGCGAAGTTGCGCACCTTCTGCTCGTGCGTGAACGCGTCGCCGCGCACATGCATCGCCAGCACCAGGTCGGCCTGCTTCACCACCTGCTTGCGGTAGAGATCGAAGTACGGGTAGTGCAGCAGCAGTGGGTAGTGGTCCTGCGGTGTCGCCGCGAAGTCCCACTCCTGGTGCCGGGTGAACCCCTCCGACTGCGGGTGCACCCCGAGTTCCTCGTCGTACGGGACGTGCATCGACGTAGCGGCGTCCCGCCAGGCCGCTGTCTCCTCGTCGTCGACACCGAGCGCGAAGGCGCGATCAGGATGCCGGATCGCGGCAGCGGCCGCGCCCAGCAGATTCCGCTGCGCCATCAGGTTGGTGTAGATGTTGTCGTCCACCACCGCCGTGTACTCGTCCGGACCGGTGATCCCGTCGATGTGGAACAGGCCGTTGCGGTCATGGTGTCCCAGCGAGCGCCAGAGCCGTGCCGTCTCCACCAGCAACTCCAGCCCCACCTCCCGCTCGAACTCGACGTCCGAGGTCACCTCGATGTAGCGGAGGACGGCGTCGGCGATGTCGGCGGCGAGATGGAAGCCGGCGGTGCCGGCCGGCCAGTACGCGGAGCACTCCTGGCCGCGGATGGTCCGCCAGGGGAACGCCGCGCCGCTCAGCCCGAGAGTGCGGGCACGCTCCCGCGCCAGGTCCAGCGTCGAGTGCCGCCAGCGCAGCGTCTGCGCCACGGCCGCCGGCTGGGTGTACGTCAGCACCGGCAACACGAACATCTCCGTGTCCCAGAAGTTGTGGCCGTCGTATCCCGGGCCGGTCAGGCCCTTGGCCGCGATCGGCCGCAACTCCGCGCGGGCGCCCGCCTGGAGCACGTGGAAGAGGCCGAACCGGACCGCCTGCTGCACCTCCGGGTCGCCCTCGACCAGCACATCCGAGGTGTCCCAGAAGGAGTCGAGGAACTCCCGCTGCTCGGCGCAGAGCCCCTCCCAGCCCGAGTAGCGGGCTCCGGCCAACGCCGCTCCGACCTGGTCCCGCACCGCCGGAAGCGAGCGCCGGCTGGACCAGCCGTACGCCAGGAGCTTGACCACGCGCAGCCGCTGCCCCGGCTTGAGCTCGCAGGTGATCGTGGTGCGCACCCAGTCGTCGAACGCCTCGGTGCTGACCGAGATGTTCTCCGGGCCGTCGACCTCGTGCCCCATCGCCGCCGCGACCCGCAGCCCGCTCGCCTTCGTGCGATGGATCATCAGGCCGCCGTCACGCTGGACCAGCCGCTCCTCGACCTGGAGCGGCTGGTCCAGCACCGCCGCCACCCGCGGGTCCTTGCTCTGCTCGGGCAACTCCTCGTTGGCGACCAGCTCGGACTGCACGATGATCCGCGACGGTTCGTCGACGGCGACCTCGTAGCAGATGGCGGCGACGGCGCGCTGGGTGAAGGAGACGAGCCGGGTGCTGCGGATGCGCGCGGTCCGCCCGGCGGGCGAGCGCCACTCCAGCCGCCGGTCGAGGATGCCGGCCCGCAGGTCGAGCACCCGCTCGTGGGAGATCAGGTTTCCGTAGCGCACATCGAACGGCTCATCGTCGACGAGCAACCGAATGGGTTTCCCGTTGGTGACGTTGACCATGGTCTGGCCGGACTCCGGGAAGCCGTAGCCGGCTTCGGCGTACGGCAGGGGCCGCAGTTCGTAGAATGAGTTGAGATAGGTGCCGGGCAGCCCGTGGGGTTCTCCCTCATCGAGGTTGCCGCGCAGCCCAATGTGGCCGTTGGCCAGGGCGAACACCGACTCCGACTGGGCCAGGACGTCGAAGTCCAGCCGCGTTTCCCGCACGTGCCAGGGCTCAACGGGGTAGGCCCGTTCCCGGATCACCGCACGGCTCCTACGAGCAACTCCCCCAGATCACTCACGACGACGTCGGCCCCGTTGGCGCGAAGCTCATCCGCGCTGCCGTTGCGGTCGACGCCGACCACGCAGCCGAAGCCGCCGGCCTGTCCGGCCGACACCCCGGCGAGCGCGTCTTCGAACACCGCCGCGTTCTGCGGGGCCACCCCCAGCAGGTGCGCCGCTGCCAGGAACGTGTCCGGATGCGGCTTCCCACGCAGCCCGTGCTCGCGCGCAACGATCCCATCCACTCGCACCTCGACCAACTCCTCAATGCCCGCGGCTACGAGCACATCGCGGCAATTGGCGCTCGCCGACACGACCGCTCGGCGCATGCCGACCCATCGCGCTGCATGCAGGTAGGCGACCGACCCGTCGTAGACCTGCACGCCGTTGTCATGGATGCGTCGCAGCAGGATCTCGTTTTTACGGTTGCCGATGCCGACGACCGTGTCAACGTCTGGCGCGTCTTCGGCACTTCCCTCTGGGAGCACCACTCCGCGCGACGCGAGGAAGGCGCGCACCCCGTCGGCACGCGCCTTGCCGTCGACGTACTGGGCGTAGTCCGGCCCAGGGTCGAACGGCCGAAACGGCTCGGCGGTGGTCGCCGCCCGCTTTTCCAGGAAGGCGTTGAAGACCTCTTCCCACGCCGCGTTGTGCACGCGGGCGGTCTGAGTCAGGACGCCGTCAAGGTCGAAGAGACAAGCCGTCACGTGAGCGGGCAGACCCAGCACGCACTCAATCTAGCGGGGGCGGTGGCCGACCATAGGCCTTTCTGTCGATGCTGCGCCCGCCACGCCGAGCACGTCCGGCACGCGCCGTCCCACGCGCCCGAGCCGGCGCCCGCCGTCGCATCCGCCCGGCGTCACGGTGGCTCTCCGCCGACGTCGCGCGAGCCTGCCGGCCGCGACCTCGTGGCCGGGCCGGTCCAGCCGGGTGGTGGCGTGTACGGCACCATCGCGAGCCGCTTGGAGGCGATGTCGGCGCGGACCGCCAGTGGCACGGCCCGGTCGAGGAGATCACCGAAGGCGGCGAGCACCACGGCCCCCGGGGCCGTCTCGCCGAGGGTGACGATTCGACCGCCAGTAGCGTACGGAAGGGCTCAGCGCGAACGGCTCACCCGGGCTGCCGAAGAACGGCCGCAGGGTCCAGCCGAGCTGCGTGCCGACGAACCCGAACAGCAGGATCCAGACGTACAGCAGCGTCGTGCGCGCCGGGCGCTGACCGGCCACGCCATGCTGCTGCCCCGGCCGGGCGACCAGCACCGGCCGCTGCACGCCGAGCGGGACACGTCGAGCTGGCCGTGACCCGGCCGGGTCGGCGCCGCAGCGGGAAGCTGGTGGACCGGCGCGGGCTGCGCCGGGGCCGGGGTGACGGTCGCGGGGACCGCGGCGGCCGGCGACGTCGCCGGCTCCCCGGCGGGGGCCGGCGTCAGCAGACCGTGGTGCTTGAGCACCTGCATGCCGCCGGTCAGGAACCGGAGCCCGACCACCGCCGACAGCGTCATCACCGCCACATCGAGCAGCTTGAAGAAGCCGTAGTCCGGGGCGGTGATCAGAAAGAACAGACTGATCGGCGCGAAGGCGACGGCCAGCATCTGTCCGGTGAGTCGGTTGAGATCACGTTCCTCGGTGATCCGCTGCCGGATGCTCTCCCGGTCGCGCAGGATCCGTTCGATCACCAGCACGCCGGGCCCGTTGGTCGACACGAAAGGCCTCTCCATTGAGGAGTGACCACACAGGACCGAGCTGACCGACGGCAGAGCGGCGCTCGGTCAGCGCCACCCCACATCGATACGGTCGCCGCGCTCGTCGAAGAAGTGCAGCGCGTCCATCCGTACGGAGACGGCGAGCGGATGCCCGGGGGTCACCGCCGGATAGGGCGCCAGACGGACCGCCAGCTCCGCCGGCCGCCGGTGGTGCCGCCCGGGGTCGTTCAAGACGCTCGTACGCGACCCGGCGGGGCGTACGACCTCGGCGTCCGGAGGCGACGCCTCGCCGCCCCGGCCGGTCAGCCGCTGCATCGCGTTGCTGAAGCGGCGCAGCGGTCCCGAGCCGCCCGCCTGCTCCGCGGTCGGGCCGCCGAGTTCATCGACGATGATCGCGGTGGCCCCGACGTCGAGAAAGGCGAGCGACTCGTGCCCGTGGTGTTCGAGATAGCGGATCCGCCCCTGCAGCACGTCACCGCCGGCGTCGGGCGCGACCGGGGTCAGCGCCTCGGCCCGCATGCCGACCACGATCCGCTCCCCGTGGTAGTGCGCCACGGCTCGCGCCCGGATGTCGTCCCACGGCAGGTAGAGCGACTGCTCGCCCAGGTTGAGCGTCACGTAACGGTCGAGGTGGACGTAGACCGACGCCTCGAGCAGGTTCATCCGCGGGCTGCCGAGGAACGCGGCGACATAGAGCGTGGCGGGACGCCCGTAGACCTGGGTGGGGGTGCCCACGTCCTGCAGCACGCCCTTGCGCATGATCGCCACCCGGTCCGCCATGGTCAGCGCCTCGGCCTGGTCGTGCGTGACGTAGATCGTGCTCACCCCGAGCTCACGGACGAGCCCCGAGATCTCGGCGCGCAACTCCGCGCGCAGGCCGCTGTCCAGATTGGAGAGCGGCTCGTCCATCAGGAACAGTCCCGGACGACGCACGATCGCCCGGCCCATCGCCACCCGCTGCCGCTGTCCGCCGGAGAGCTGGCTGGGCTTGTGCCCGAGTACATCGCCGATGCCCAGCGCGCTCGCCACATCCGTCACCCGCTCACCGCGCCGCACCGGCTCCACGCCCGAGAGTCGCAGTGGAAACGCGATGTTGTCGCCGACGGTCATGTGGGGGTAAAGCGCGAAGTCCTGGAAGACCATGGCGATCCGACGGTCGCGCGGCGGCACGTCGTTGACCAGCGCGCCGTCGAACATGACCGCCCCGCTGCTCGGATCCTCCAACCCGGCGACCATCCGCAGCACCGTCGACTTGCCACAGCCGGAAGGACCCAGCAGCACCATGAACTCACCGTCGTTGACGTCGAGACTCACGTTGTCGACCGCCACCGTGCCGTCCGGGAAGACCTTTGTGACGTCTTTGAGCGCGACGGTGGTCACCGGCACCTCCCCAACTCGCTGCAGACCCCGGAATGACTGTGTCCAGGATCACGCAGCGCGCCTATCGGGTGAACGTGCCATGTTCACACTGTTACGGGGCCGCTACCCGGCTTGGGGGACCGTCCGCTTGGCGCGGGGCTGCCGCACCACTCACGCTCGCCGGTGCCGCCGCGGGACCCGACCGCGAGCGGGTCAGCTCAACGGGGCCCGGTGCCCCGCCGCCCGAATCGCCGCCGGTCGCCGTGCCGAACTCGGCGTGCCGCGGCAGTCCGGTCCACTGCATCCCGCTGTCACGCAGGAAGTATTCGAGGCCGGGATCCCAGGTGTGGCCATCGGAGCGGCGGTGGTAGACGTAACCGAGCGGGTGGGTGCGGTAGATCAGGCCACCGGCCCGCCTGACCCGGTCGATCAGGCCGCGGTCGATCGACCTCGGCACCGGGCGCCAGCCGCCGACCTGCTCCAGGTCACCACGACTGATCAACATCGTGCCGCCGGCCACCACCTGCACGTACGCCTCGGGCCGGCCGGCCGCCCGGCGGACAGTCGTGTCGAGCGTCTGCAGGTAGACGAACTCGGCGCTCTTGCCGACCATCGCGGCGCCGGAATGGTGCCGCGCCAGCACCAGGTCCCACACGTGTTCCGGCCCGTACGTGTCGTCGTCGTCGAACTTGGTCACCAGGCTGCCGCGCGCCCGCGCCGTCGCCTCGCCGATCGCCTCGCCGAATCCGCGATCGGCGGGGAGATTGAGGAGTTCCACGTGCCGCGAACAGCGCGCGACGACATCGCGGAGCTCCCGGGGCAGCTCGACCCCGTGCAGGCAGAGCACGATCTCAAGGTTGGGATAGGTCTGCTTCTCGATGGCGGCCATCGCGTCGACGACGTAGTCGAGTCGCTTGGTCACCAGCAGCGCGCTGACCGAAGGCGGCTCGGTGAGCGCCGGAAAGGCGCCGGCTCCCAGCGGCGGCAGCGCGAACCCGGTGGCGTGATGACGCAGCGCGGCGCGCCGCTGGCGGACGACGCGCACCTCCCACTCGAACTCGGATTCCTGGCTCCCGGGCAGCGGCGCCGTGATCAGATCGCGGAGCTCGTCGGCCAGGTGCGCCGCGCAGGCGGCCGGGAGCTGCGGAACGTGCACCAGCACCCCGACCATCGAGAGTCGGACCAGCAACGCCGCCTCGGCGAGCGGATGGGCGCCCGGCAGGGCGGAGCACGTCAGCAGGCCCAGCTCGGTCAGCGCCTCGACCGCGTCCTCGCTCAGCAGCGGATGGTCGAGCCGGCCGGTGCAGATCACGCCGTCCGGCCCGGTGATCCGCCACGCGCGTCCCTCCGCCGAGCCGGTGAACGTCAACTCGGCCCGCGGCGCGGCCGTGCCGAACGGCCCGTACCTGCCGGCCAGCAACGCCCGTTCCACGTCGATGACGACGGTGCTCGGCCGGGTGCCGACGGCCACGCCGGACGACTCCCCGGCGAGCACCGAGGCGTAGTTGTCGCCGGCCGGGACGGGCGGCTTTCCTTCGACGGGCGGCTCCGGCTCGGCCGACGGCGCCGGGGCGCCGGTCGCCGTGAGGACGACGTCGTGCGGGCGGATGTCGTCATTGCGCGGGAGATCGCCGGCGACGGCGGAGATGTTCTGGCCGACGCCGAGCCAGGACGGCAGGACATCCTGGGCGGTGATGTCGGGACTGGCGGGATGGGGCATCGGCCGAACCGGGGTCAACACCGGCAGGACCGCGGCAACCACCGTCCGCAAGGGGATCGACCAGCGCAGTTCAAGATCGATGACGGCCCGTCCGTGGTCCTTCTTGGGCATCCGGATCCGCTGCCGCAGCAGGTGCGGCAGCGGACCGAGCCGCCCGGACCAGCCGCGTTGGGGGATGTGCCAGGAATCGACCACGATGGTGATCCGCCGGACCTTGACGAGCGACGCCGGGTCCTGCAGAAGGTGGCCCAGCCAACTCACCGACTCGGCCGTCACGAGGGTACGGATGACGCGGTCGCCGGCGGCCGGCTCGGACTTGCGCTCGCCGTCACGCGGCAGCTCCGTCACGCGTGCACCCCACGACGTGGGCTGTCTCAGTCTCCGCCACTTGGCCTTGCGGTCGCCGATCACCACGTGCCAGCGCAGATACCTCTGCGACATGCCCTTCGACAAAATCGATCCTCTCTCGCGTCCGCGCCGTGCACCCGCTGACCGGACGGGCCGGCCGGAACACCCCCGCTTCCGCACGTCGCGGAGACGCTCCATCGGTCGTGCTCCAAGCGTACGTGCGTCGAAATTGGCGGGCCCGCCCGGCCGTCCGGGCCCGGTCGGTCGACTCCGCCGCTTCGCGGGAAGAGAAACCGGGCCGGGAGGCGATAGCTACACTGTCGGTCGTGTCGAGCCCCAGCCCCCACGCCACCGCATCAGATGAGCAGCCGCCCCGGGTGGTCCGCAACGACTGGAGCTCTCTGCGGCCGCCCGCCCTCGGCGAGTGGCGGCCGACCAGATCGGTCTCCGTTGTCATCCCGGCGTACAACTGCCAGGAGTCGCTCAACAACACGTTGGCTTCGCTGAGCTGCCAGACCTACCCCGACGAGTTGCTCGAGGTGGTCGTCGTCGACGACAACTCCGAGCCTCCGCTGGAGCTGCCGAAGATTTCTCCCGCGAACTGCCGCGTCGTCCGGGTCGCCGACCACTCCACGGGATGGGGTCGGGCCAACGCGTTGCACGTCGGCGCCACCAACAGCACCGGCGAGATCATCCACTGGCTCGACGCCGACATGGTGGTCTTCCCCGAGCATGTGGAGGCGCAGGTACGTTGGCACCACGTCTCCGACGAGGCGGTGACGCTCGGCTACAAGCGTTTCGTCAACACCGGCCGGACCACTCCGGAAGAAGTCGTCGACCGCTGCGCCGCGAACACGATCGATCAGCTCTTCCCGTACGAGGACACCGAGCCGCACGACTACGTCGAGAAGCTGATCGACGACACCGACCAGTTGCGCGGTGGCGACCACCTCAACTTCCGGGCCCACGTCGGTGCGACCGCGGCGCTGACCCGTGCGCTCTACGAGGAGACCGGCGGGCTCGCCACGGAGCTACGGCTGGGCGAGGACACGGAATTCGGCTACCGGCTCGCGCAGGCCGGCGCGGTGTTCATCCCCGAGCCGCTGGCCCGGAGCTGGCACATGGGCCCGTCCAACATGATGACCAGAGGGCCGGCGCTGCGCCGCTACAACCACCCGTTCCTGGCCGATCTGATGGCGCAACCCCGCTATCTGCGCCCCGCCGCCAACCGCGCGTGGGCGGTGCCGTTGGTCACCGCCGTCGTGCCCGCTGACGGCGGCTTCGAACTGGTGCGGACCTGCGTCGACCGGCTGCTCGCCAGCGACCAGACCGATCTACGCGTCCTGCTGGTCGCCGACTGGGCCGCCGTCACCGACGAGCGTCGGTCGGTGCTCCAGGACCCACTGCTCGACCGGCGGCTCCTCGCGGTGACGTACCGGTCCGAACCCCGGGTGCAACTGGTGCAGGATGCCCCGCCCACCGCGTACCCGTCGCCGTTCCTGCTGCGCGTCCCGGCCCGGTACGGCGTCGAGGTCGACACGGTGCGCCGGTTGCTGAAGGTCGCCGACGAATGGCAGGTCGGGCTTGTTCGCCTGCTGCCCGCGGGAGCCAAGTCGCCCGATCAGGCCATCGCGCTCTGGCGCACCTCGGCGCTGAGCCGCGCGCTGCGCGTCCGCCGTCCCGGCGAGGCGCTGGAGCGGGCGGTCGCAGAGGTCGCCGGGGAGCGGTGGGTCAGCGGCGAGGATCTCGGCGTCGTCGACCTGGCTCTGCTCTCCGAAGCCCAGCTCGTCTCCCCGAAGCCCCGGCTGCTGTACCGGCCGGGGAAGCGGGCGAAAAAGGGCGCGGCAGTGGACGAGACGATCCCGGTCGGCGGCATCCGGTCGCTGGCCGCCGCGACGGGCTTCGTGACCCGTCGGTACGCCAGCGGCGCCGCGCGGCAGGTCCAGCGTCGCCTCGCCCGGCGGCCGGACTCCGGAAGCTGACACCGATCGTGGGGCGGGACCGCTCGCCCCACGATCAGTTCCGGCCGGAACCGACCCGCAGCAATAGCCGTCCCCAGTCCGCCGCGGCGAGTTGCAGCCGCCGCCCGCGACGCGACACGTCGCTGGGTAGGGCACGCCGGGCGGCGGTGCGGCACCGTAGATCCACCAAATCGGCCTCCGCGGCGCTGCGGTAGAGCAGCTGCCAGTCACCGGCCGCCAGTGCCGACGCCCCGTCGAGCTCGACCCGCACCGACCACTGACCGTCCGCCGTCGTCCGGATCGGCACCACCCGGTCAGGCTCGGGCTCGATCGCCGGGTCGGCGGGCTGGCCGGCGCGGAGCACGAGCGCCAGGTCCGCCCCATCGGCATGCCACCCGGCCGGCAGCTCGCCGGAGAGCGAGAGCGATCCGTCGCGCGCGAGTGCCGCCTGCGACGCCAGCGGCCCGGGCGGCAGAGCGCGCAGGCAGAACGTGTCGTCGTCGGAGCACTGTGCGATCAGCTCCACGTCACGGACGGTCTCCCGCACGTCCGGGCAACCCGGGGCGAACGGCAGGTCGAGCGGCTCGTCCTCGCCGTCGCGGTAACAGACCCGCCAGCCCTGCCCTGCCTCGCCCGGGATGATCCGCCGTCCCGGCAGTCCGCTCCCGTCGACGAGGTCGTCGAGGGGGATGCGGGCGGACCACGCGGTGCCGTCAGGGACGGGCCGGACCGGATAGGACCGCCACGTCACGCCGCGCACCGCGCAGAGTGACAGCGCGGCGGCCACCGGCCGTTGCGCGGCCCCGCCCTCGACGATCAGGTCGCCGTCCGCGAACCGCAGCGATGTGACCCATACCCGCGGACGTTCCACGCGCAGGCGGAGCTGTCTGTTGCGCACCTCGGGCACGATGCGCACACCCTCATCCACCCACCGGGCGGGCAGGGTGGGCAGCCCGTCGCCGATGCCGAGCAGCCGGCGACCACTCCCCAGCACCGCCACGTTGAACGCCCACTCCCCCTCGACCCACTCGTTGCGGCGGCGCAGCCGGCGGGGATCGACAACCACCGAGAAACCGGACCAACCGTACGGAACAGAGCTGGGGACCTGGTTCGTGCGACGGGAGAAGGTGGGCAGCAGCACCCCCCTGCGTCGACCGGAGATCTCCCGCAACCACAGCAGGCGGGGGCTGCTCCACGGCCGGCGCGCACCCTTGGCCGCGTCGTACGCCGAGCCACGCAACCGCAGCCCACCACCGCGCCACTGCAGGTCGTGCACCTGGGTGCGGAGCCCGCCGGGGATCCGGTAGAGCGCCCTCGGCAACTCGGGGTGATCGGCGTCGAGCAGCGGCAGCCGCAGGTAGGTGCCGCGGCGGCCGCGCAGGACGGGCGGGGTTGCGCCGCCACGGCTCGCCGCGACAACGGCCAACAGGTCGGGCATCTGCCGAAGCCTGGCCAGTCGCCAGGCCACCCGCAGACGGGGCACGAGCCGGTTGATCACCTGGTGGTCGTCGACCCGGCTGAGGAAATCGCCGGCCAGCTCGAGAAAGCGGTCGCGGTAGGCGACATCGACGTCCGGGAGCAGATCCAGGAACATGCGCAGGTCGCTCTGCAACGCGGTCTCGTCGTACCAGTTCTTCATCGCCACGTCGCCCAACCCGGCCAACGCCCGGCTCGCACTGTCGACGGCGGCGAACCGGTCAACCAGGTTGGAGATCTCCATCTGCCGCTGGCTGATCGACTGCTCGCTGCCGGCCTCGCGCTGGCGCCAGTAGTAGACCGGAAGGTCGATCACGTCGACGGCGCCGGCCAGGGCGTACGCCGGGATGGTCACCGGAATGTCCTCGTAGCGCACCCCCTCCGGGAAGCGCAGGCCGTGCTTCTCCCAGAACGAGCGCCGGAAGACCTTGTTGCAGGCGAGCCGGTCGTAGACGAGGTTGCGCTGGTCGCTCAGGCGGACACCGAGGCGGGTGTGCCGGTGGGTGCCGCGATGCAACGGCGACTGCCGCAGGCCACGCGAGGTCCACAGGGCCACGTTGCCGGAGGCGAAGTCCGATCCGCTTCGCTCGAGCGCGCCGACCAGCACCTCGAACGCGTACGGCGGCAGCACGTCGTCGCTGTCGACGAACGCCAGGTAGTCGCCGGTCGCCGTCCGGATGCCGGCGTTGCGGGCCGCCCCCAACCCCTGGTTCGCCTGGCGGAGCAGTCGGAAGCGCGGGTCCTGCGCCGTCCACTCCTGCGCGACCGCCGCGCTGGCATCGGTGGACCCGTCGTCGACGAGCACAATGTCGAGGTCGCGGTAGGTCTGCCCGGCCAGCGAGGCGAGACACTCGGCCAGATACCGCTCAACGTTGTAGATGGGCACGACGACGGTGAGCAGCGATCGCATCGGTCAGCCCGCCTCGTCGAGCAGCACCCGCCGCACCACGCGCTCGGCGGCGTGCCCGTCCTCCAACGCGCAGAACCTCGCCCGGAACTGGGCGCGGCCCTTGTCCGCCGCGTCGCTGTCGACGGCGCCGGTCCGGAACACGTCGAGCAGATCCGGGAAGGTGGTCGCGACCGTGCCGGGCGACTCCGCGGTGATGTCGAAGTAGACGCCCCGCACGATCCGGTAGGCCTGCCAGTCCGGCGCGTAGATGACGATCGGCCGGTCCAGGATCGCGTAGTCGAACATCAGTGACGAATAGTCCGTCACCAGCACGTCGGCGGCCAGGTAGAGCTCCTCCACCGAGGGGTAGGCCGAGACATCGTGGACGCGTTCCGTCGCGCGGTTCTCGGCGGACGCCCCCGTGCGGTCGTGGAAGTAGTGGCTGCGCATGAGCAGCCGCCCGTCGGGGCCGAGCGCCTCGACGAACTGCTCCGGGTCGAACGGCGGGTGGTAGCCGGGATGGTGCTCGCGGTGCGTGGGCGCGTAGAGCACCACCCGCTCTCCCGGCTCGATGCCCAGCTTCGCGCGCGCCTGCGCGACGTCCTCGGCGGTCGCCGTGGCCAGCCGGTCGTTGCGCGGATATCCGGTCTCCAGCGTCTGGTAGCGGCACGGGTAGGCGCGCTCCCACATCTGGGTGGTGAAGCTGTTCGCGGTGATGCTGAAGTCCCACCGGTCGGCCCGGCGCATCTGGCCCGCGAAGTCGTCGTCCTGCACGCCGCCCGGATATGCCTGCTGGTCGAGCCCCATCACCTTCAGCGGCGTGCCGTGATGCGTCATCACGTGCACGGAGCCGGTTCGCTTGATCACCGGGTTCGGCCAGTTGACGTTGTTGATCAGCCACTTCGCGCGGGCCAGCGCGCGGTAGTAGGCGAACGAGCCGGCCACCACGTACTCGACCCCGTCGGGCATCGTGCCCACCTTGTCGCGGCGCACCACCCAGACGCCGCGTACGTCCGGAGCCAGCTCCCGGGCCTTCTCGTAGATGGCGGCCGGGTTGCAGGTATAGCCGCGGTACCAGTAGGCGGCGTAGAGGGCGAGCCCTGAATCGATCGGCAGCCGCAGTTGGGTGCGGTAGTAGGCCTGGAACAGCGCGTCGCGCAGCTTGCGTGCCCCGCGCCGGCCGGCGCGGACCACCCGCCGCGCGGGCGCGTGCGCGCCCCCCGTCAGCACGTTCTTCGCGCGGAACGCGAAGCGCAACGCCCGGAAGGTGCGGTCCCGCCCACCGGCGACCAACCGGTGCTTGAGCCCGTCGACCCCACCCGGGGCCGGGTAGCCGCCGGGCGGAAGGTATCGGTGGTAATGCGCGGTCATCTCGGCGAAGAACCGGGCGCGCAGCTCCGGCGGGAGCCGGCCGTCGTTGCCCCGCACCATGAGGAAGTGCCAGATCATGCGCCGGAACAGCAGGGGTCGCAGCTGCGCGGCACCCGGACGGGAGTCATCGAAGCGGTCGAAGACCTGCGCCCAATTGGGGAAGATCGCGAAGTGGCCGTCACCGACCGTTCTGGTCGCCGCGCCCTCGCGGCGTTGGCGGTAGTAGACGGAGACGCCCTCCAACAGCGAGATCCGGTCCGCCGCCATCAACAACTGGTACGTGAACGGCACGTCCTCGTACCAGCCGGCGCGGAAAGCGAACCCAATGCTGGTGAGCAGGCTCCGGCGGATCACCTTGTTCCAGGGCACGTGCAGGATGTCGATCGCCTGGGGCCACTGCGCCAGCGTGAAGACTCCAGGCGCGAGATGGAAGCCGCGGCCCTGCACACTCGGCTCGATCCGACCGTCCCAGTGCGCCCGCACGTAGTCCACGATCAGCACGTCGGCGTCGGTCGCCCGGAGCCGGTCGGCCACCGACCGCAGCGCCCCCTCGGCGAGCCAGTCGTCGCTGTCGACGAACCAGACGTACTCGCCGGTCGCCTCCGCGACGCCCCGGTTACGCGCGGGACCCTGCCCCTCGTTGCGCTCCAGCGTGATCACCCGCACCCGCGGGTCCCGCGCCGCGTACTCCGCGAGGATCTCGCCGCTGCTGTCCGGCGAGCAGTCGTCGATCGCGATCACCTCGATGTCGCGGAACGACTGTTCGAGGATCGAGTCCAGGCACTCCCGCAGGTAGCCCTGCACATCGTAGACGGGCACAACGAAGCTGATCAGTGTCATCCGTTCCGTCCCTCGACGGCCCCGTCCGCGGTGATGGCCAGGGCGTGCGCGCTGTCAGTACTCCCCGGCGCGCGCCGGGCGCCGGGCGTGGCCGTCGCCCAACCAGCGATCGAACCCACGGCGGACATCAGGAAAAGATACGCGGCGAGCGCGGCTACGGCGATACCGGTGACCCCCGCCACTGCGGCGGCCGACAGGAGCAACACCCGCCCGTCCCAGCCGAGCGCGGACGCGAGCAGCGGGCGGGGCGCCGCCCGCTTCTCCAGCCGGGCGGTCAGGTCGTAGTGGTGCAGGGTCAACACGAACAGCAGGGCGAATGTGAACGGCCCCGGAACGCCGGCAGCCACCGCGACCGCGATGACGAAGAGGTATTCGGCAGCCCGCAGCGCCGCCGGCACGAGCCAGTCCAACGCCCCGGCGTGCGGCGCACCCGAGCCGAGACCGCCGGCGAGAAGCAGCAGCACCGCCCCGACGGCGAGCACCGCGAGCCACGGCAGCTCGACGCCGCTGGCCTGCGCGAGCGCTGCCGCGAGCAGGCCGGCCGCGGCCAGCACGGCGACCAGGGCGAGCGGCAACGGGCCGGGCCGCCGCACAGCGGCGCGGCCGATCAGCCGGGCCAGGAACCCGTCGTCGCGGTGCATCGGGGTGTCGACGGTCGACATCACCGGCACCCGCATCGCGCGGGCCCGCAGAGTACGCAACGCGAACGTGTAAGCGAATGCCAGGACACCCCACGCAAGCACGGCGACGAGGCTGACCAGGGGATTGAACAGCGCCACGGTGAGCGCGATCAAGGCCCACCGCTCGCCGATCGGGAAGACCACGGTGCGCTTGAGCCAGTACGACAGCGAGCCGGTGTCGGCCTGCACGCGGGTGGACGCCCGGCTGAGCCGCTCCCCCAGTCCGCCGGCCGTCCCAGCCGCGCGGGGACGGCGGGGCGCCTCGTCATGCAGCGCGCCGTACCAGGTGTCGGTCATGTGCCGCACGGTCTGCAGCACCATGGCGGCGATCGCGAGCGCCCATCCGTTGCCCAGGCCCGCCCGTTCCACGCCGATCGCCAGGCCCGCGTAGACCAGGTATTCCTTGGCCCGGTCCGCCATCGTGTCCAGCCAGCCGCCGAAGACGCTGAACCTGCGGGTGTAGCGGGCGACCTGCCCGTCGACGCAGTCGAGGACGAACCCGAGATAGAGCAGGACCCCGCCCAGCACCAGCGCCGGCCGGTCCCCCACCGCGAAGAGGACCGCGGCGGCGATCGCGAAGAGCACCGAGAAGGCGGTCACACCCGACGGACCGAGGCCGATCCGGGCGGCCAGCCGGGTCACGTACGGGGACCAGGTGCTGACGAAGTACGTGGTGAAGAAGTCGTCCTTCTCTTTGACCGAGAGCTTCAGCTCGGCGGCGTCGGAGTCGACGGCGGCGACCGCGGCTTCGGCCGCAACGACCCCGGGCTGATCGGTGACCCGATGCGCCACCAGCAGCCGTATCCGGTGGGCGAAGATCGTGGTGTCGGCCTGGACGAACCGCGTCAGCAACCGGTCCAGTGCGGAGGCGTCACCGGGCGCCTCGACGGCGCGGGCCGCGTTCGCCAGCGTCGGCAGGTCTTCCGGGCCGACGCGGAGCGCGCCGCCGAAGACACCGGTCGGTTCGCCGGACAACCCGGCGCCGACCGCCGTGACCTGGCCCCGCTCCTCCTGCAGCGCCGCGGCCCCGACCACCCCGTCCGTGAGGACCAGGGCGATCGTCGGTCCGACCGGGCTGGTAACGAGATGGCGCAGCACGGCGGTGTGCGCGACCAGGTCCTCGGTGCAGAGCAGCAGGGTTTCGCCGCTCTGCGCCAGCCGGGCCACCTCGTCGAGCTCGGTGGTGACCACGACCTCGCGGGCGCCGGCGGCGCGGAGCTGTGTGGTGAGCCGCTCGCGGAGCGGGACGCCGTCACCCGTGCGGAGTTGTGCCGCCGGAGCGGCGGCGGTGAGCAGGACCGCCAGCGTCACGTCCGGACCACGTTGTTGTACGCGTCGAGCGCTTCCCGCACCGTGCCGTCAACCTTCAACCGCCCGGCGTCCATGTAGAGACCGCGGGTGCAGAAGCGGGTGAGGTCGTTCTCGTTGTGCGAGACGAGCACGAGGGTGCGCCCCTCGGCGAGCAGCCGCTCGATGGTCTCGTAGCACTTCTTACGGAACTCGGCGTCACCGACCGCCATGACCTCGTCGACGAGCAGGATCGGGTGCTGCAGCTGGGCGATCACGGAGAAGCCCAGGCGCACCTTCATGCCGGACGAGTAGTGCCGCACCGGGGTGTCGATCGCCTTCTGCACCTGCTCGCCGGCGAAATCGACGATCTCGTCGAACTTCGCCTTCAGGTACGACGGGCTGAGCCCGTGCAGCGAGCCGACGAGGTGGACGTTTTCCCGCCCCGTCAGGTCGTTGGAGAAGCCAGCGGAGAGCTCCAGCAGCGGAGCCACCTCGCCGCGCACGGTGATCGAGCCCTCGTCCGGAATCAGCACCCCCGCGACCAGCCGGAGCGTGGTGCTCTTACCGGTGCCGTTCTTGCCGATGACACCGACCGCCTCACCCGGCTGAATCTGGAACGAGACGTTGCGCAGCGGCCAGAACTCACTCGCGCTGGGCTGCCGTCCGCCCCGGTGGATGAACATCTCCCGGAGCCGGAGCTGACGTCGGCGGTTGCGGACGAAGCGGATGCCGAGGTTGTCGGCTTCGATGATCGGCTTACTCACTACAGCTCCTTGAGCACGGCGGGCTCGAGGCGGCGGAACACCCACAAGCCACCGAGGAACAGCACGAGGCTGCCGACTACGGAAGCGGTGAGCGGGCCGGCGGAGGGGAATTCGGAGGGGTACCAGATGGCGCGGTGCAGCTGGAAGATGCCCACGAGCGGGTTGAACTCGTACGCCACCTTCAGCCATCCCGGCATCTGTGAATTCTGCACGAGGGAGAGCGGGTAGATGATCGGGGTGGCGTAGAAGAGCACCCGCGTGATCAGGCGCATCAGCCGGTCGACGTCGCGCAGCAGCACGTTGAGCGACGAGAGGAGCAGCGCGACGCCGGTCAGGAACGTGAACTGCAGGAGGATCGCGAGCGGCAGCGCCAGCAGCGTCAGGCCGAAATGCAGCTCACCGAAGTAGGCCGCGAGCACGACCAGCACGGGCAGGCCGGCGACGTATTCGGCGAACCGACCGATCACCCGGCCGAGCGGGAATACCTCGCGCGGCACCTTCATCGTCGTGATCAGCCGGGCCTGGCCGGTGAGGGCGCCGGTTGCCTCGCTGATCGCCGAGTTGGTCCACATCCAGGCGAAAATGCCGGTGATCAGGAAGAGCGGGTAGGAGGCCTTGGCCGCGCCCAGGTGCTCGCCGGTGCTGTAGAGCACACCGAAGACGAACCAGTAGATCGCGCCCATCGCGAGCGGCTCGATCAGCGACCAGAAGTAGCCCAGCACAGACTGCTGATACTTGACCGCGAGATCCCGACGAACGAGCAACCGCAGCGCGTTACGGTGGGACCAGACATCCGTGACAGTCGACGTCACCGCCGCCTCCCATCCGCGGGAGACGGCCGGAGCCGGATGCGTTGGCACGATCGACCGACGTGCTCTGACCGGATCACGTGCCGACCTTTCCCGGCCGCCGCGCGCAGCCGTCCTGGAAACCATTGTGCCCGCATGTCCGGGAGCCGGGCCCCGTCGGACGCGGCGCATCCACACGTCGCCACGGGGGCCGCCGACGCGGGCCGTTGCGCGCCATAGGTTAGCAGTCTGCCGACACGCCGGGTAAGCGGCGGCGGCTCGCCTTCCACGGCAGGGATCGATCGGCAGGGCCTACGGAACTGACCAGGGAAGGTCACCTGGTCAACACTCGATCACGTTGACTGCCAGCCCACCGCGGGCCGTCTCCTTGTATTTGACCTTCATGTCGGCGCCCGTTTCGCGCATGGTCTTGATGACCTTGTCCAGGGACACCGTGTGCACACCGTCACCACGCAGAGCTAACCGGGCGGCGGTGATCGCTTTGATGCTGGCCACCGCGTTCCGTTCGATGCACGGGATCTGCACCAACCCGCCGACCGGATCACAGGTCAGCCCCAGGTTGTGCTCCATGGCGATCTCCGCGGCGTTCTCGACCTGTTCGGGGGTGCCGCCGAGGACCTCGGCCAGTCCGGCCGCCGCCATCGAGCAGGCCGAGCCGACCTCGCCCTGGCAGCCCACCTCGGCCCCGGAGATCGAGGCGTTCTCCTTGAACAGCACGCCGATCGCGCCGGCGGTGAGGAGGAATCGGACGACCCCGTCGTCATCGGCAGCCGGCACGAAGCGGGTGTAGTAGTGGAGAACGGCCGGAATAATGCCCGCGGCGCCGTTGGTCGGCGCGGTCACCACCCGCCCGCCGGAGGCGTTCTCCTCGTTGACGGCGAGCGCGAAGAGAGTGATCCAGTCCATCACCCGCAGCGGATCGGTGCCGAAATGCTCCGACTCGAGCTTGCGCCGCAGCTCCGCCGCCCGGCGGCGGACCCGCAGCCCACCCGGCAACACACCGTCCCGGGTACAGCCGCGCTCGACGCACTCCTGCATCACCCGCCACAGGTCGAGCAACCCGGTCCGGATCTCCGCCTCGCTCCGCCACGCCTGTTCGTTGGCGAGCATCACCGCGCTGATCGACCGGTGCTGCCCACGCGTCAGCGCGAGCAGGTCCGCGCCGGTGCTGAACGGATACGGCACGGGGGTGCTGTCCGGCACGATCCGGTCGGCGCCGGCCGCCTCCTCATCCACCACGAACCCGCCACCGACCGAGTAGTAGGTGCGGGCCCGCACCACCTCGCCCGCCTCGCCGTACGCGGTGAAGGTCATGCCGTTCGGGTGGTACGGCAGCGCCCGACGCCGGTGCAGCACCAGATCACGGTCGGCGTCAAAGTCGATGTCATGGACGCCCAGCAACGCGAGCCGACCGGTCCGCCGGATCTCCCCGACCCGGCCGTCGATCGCGTCCGTGTCGACCGCCTCCGGCAGGTCGCCGGTCAACCCGAGCAGCACGGCACGGTCGCTGCCGTGGCCGTGACCGGTGGCCCCGAGCGAACCGAACAGCTCCCCCCGTACGCGCACCGTGTGCGCGAGCAGCCCGTCGGCCTTCAGCCCGAGGGCGAAGGTGCGCGCCGCGCGCATCGGCCCGACGGTGTGCGAACTGGACGGACCGATGCCCACGCTGAAGAGGTCGAAGACACTGATCACCGGAGTTCACCCCTCCCTGCCGCGGCGCGCGCGGCGGGGCGCCCGGATGGGCGCACGGAAGCAGGCCGGCAGCGTTGCGGAGGCACCGGCGAGCCTACCCGGAGTCGGACCATGGGCTGCTGACCTGGCCGACCCGGGGTATACACCCTACGGGCCGGGCGGTGCGGAATCCGCCCGCAGACCGACGGCGGCCTGGCAGACCGGCCGTAGCGTGGAAGAAGGCCGGCGGAGAACCCGGATCCGGCCCGAAGGAGTGGAGAACATGAAAGGCAAGCTGACCCGACCCCGTCACAACCGAATGATCGCCGGCGTCTGCGCGGGCCTGGCCGAGCGCTTCGGCATGTCGGCCAACCTGGTACGGCTGCTGTTCGTGCTCTCGCTGCTGCTGCCCGGCCCTCAGGCCGTCATCTACGTCGCCCTGTGGATCATCATGCCGAACGAGGACCGTCACCTGACGGCGGCCCACCGCTGACCGCCACCGTGCGTTCGGGGTGGCGTCGACGGACGCCACCCCGAACGCACGGTCACTTCCGGACGGCCACCACGACGTCCTGCGGCAGTCCGTCGATCACCGTCCAGTGCGCCTTGTCGAACTGCGCCGGGGCGAACCGCAGATCGTTCCAGGCCCACCCGTCGGGCTTCCGCCGCAGCACGAAGATGTCGATCCCACCGAACTTGGTCGTCGCCGACTCGGCCGCGAACGCCGCCGGGTCGGTCGTCCGGGTCAGCCGCCGCAGCTCGCTCATCCGTTCGTCCCAGCGGGACATGGTCGACCCGGCGGTGCGGTCGTTGGAGATGTAGCCCGGCCACGGCAGATACGAGAAGAGGCGCTCGTCCACCGCGAGAGTGACCAGTTGCGGGTCGGGGCCGGTGATCTTCTCGACCTCGCGCCGCACCGGCTCCACCGGGAACCATGTCCGCTTCCCTGTCCGCGGCGCGTACGGGGGGTATCCCCCGCCCGGCAGGGGCTCGGCGTGGGCGGAGACGCTGTATGCCGAACCGTCCGGCATCCAGCCCTTGGTGAAGGAGACGCCGGCCCAGGCGAGGACGACGGCCAGCGCGGCCGCGCCGACCGCCCGCGGCGGGGTCAGTCGCATCCGCCGTAGCACGATCGGGGCGACGTGAGCCACCACGAGCACCCCGGCGATCGCGAGCACGACCTCGTAGAGCCGCACGGTGTAGTGGCCGAACATGGTGTGACCGGAGAGCAGGAACCGGGCCATCGCCAACATGCGGTAGACGAAGGCGCTCAGGGCGATCAGTAGCAGCGGGCGCGCCCACCACGTGGAGCGCCAGAGCCACACCAGTCCGACGAGGCCGACGAACTCGAGGATGCCGAGCGGATTGATCTCGAAGAACGGCAGCATCCCGCTCGTGTAGCTATCGGAGATGTAAAGGTCGGAGACCATCTCGCCGCCCTCGCCGAACGAGGACCACAGGTAGGGCACGACGTACCAGGACGAGGCGATGAACGAGACCAGTACGACCAGGCCGAGGTGCCGGAGGTAGGCGCCCCGGTTGGGCTCGGCACGCCAGGTCAGCACCATCAAGGTGATGATCGCGAACGCCGCGTAGACCATCCACGCCTGATAGGTCACCACGAGGAAGCCGCCCAACAGACCGGCCGGGAGCCAGTGCAGCCGGCGTCCGGTCGGACGGGCGAAGGTCTCGAGCGCCCAGGGCACGAAGACAGCCAGCGCCAGCACCTCGAAGGCCTTGCGCGGGTCGGACCAGGCGGCCAGCGACAGCGACGAGACGGCGAATGCCACCCAGGCGTTGAACTGCCGGGACCACAGCACGAAGGCCGCGATCAGCGCGGCGGACATGGTGAGCACCTCGGCGTCCGCGAGCAGTCGCCACGCGGGGATGTCGAGGAGAGCCGAAGCGCGCCCGATGCTCCACGCGTAGAGCGGCGGGTATTCCGAGGGGAGCCCCAGGATGGTGGTGTCCGAGGTGGTCGCGGTGACGCTGTAGCGGGTGACGGAGGCAGCCATCCGCATCATGTCGCCGGCCAGGCCACCGAACCCGAACGGTGTGCCGTGCAGCGCGGTGCGCAGCATCAGCGCGAGCCAGGCGGCGGCTAGCCCGGCCGCGGCGCCGGCGAGCGCCTGGACGCGCCAGCGGAGTGCGGCGAGAAGAACCGCACCGGTCAGTGCCACGGCGGCCAGCAGCGGCAGGACCGGGCCCCCGGGCGAGAACGGGTCCCTGCCGACGAGGCCGGGCAGCACGAATCCGACGGGCGTGGCGAGCAGCCACACCACAACCGCCACGACGCTGGGACTGCGTACCCAGGTCCGCGGCGACGACGGGGAGGTCCGGCTCCGCGAGCCGGCCTCCACCTCGATGTCGTCTCGATGATCCGTCGCCGCCTCCGGGGCGGTGTCACCATCAACGGCGCGGGGACGCGGTCGCCCGTTCGAATCGGAGGAATGCGTCTGGATTGACACCGAACTCCGCCGTCAGCTGTGGCTGGCGGCGAGCTCGCCGTCGCTGGCCGCGGTTACCCCCGTCACGGGCTGGCTGACCCGCCGCAGGGTGAGCAGGCTGGAGAAGAGGCCGGCGAAGAGCACGGTCGCGCCCAGCCCGATCGCCGTCGACGAGGGCAGGACCACGCGAAGCGTCTCGCCGAGATCCTGCTGGCCGAAGCCCTTGGAGCCCCACGCCGAGACCGCCACGATGGTGCCGGCGAGACCGATCAGGATCAGCACGACGCCGGCAGCGGTGCAGGTCTCGAACCTGATCAACCGTGTCCACCGGTCGGCTTGGCGTTGATTGGTGATCCCCTCGGTCTGGCCATAGATCAAGGAGAAGACACCGAAGAGCAGGATCTGCGCACCGACCATCATCGCCAGGCACGTGTAGACGAGGGTGCTGATGTCGAATCCGATGCCGGCGACGCGCAGCGGGCCGACCACCAGCGCGGCGGTGCCGAGCAGGCCGAGAACGAACATGACGGCGCCGGGCCAGATCAGCGTCTTGCGCGGCGCCAGCACCAGCAGGAACCGCAGGTGACGCCAGCCGTCGCGCCAGGTCCGCAGGTGCGGCGGGCGGCTGCGCCCGTCCGGCTGCAGCGTGGTCGGCACCTCGACGATGTCGTAGTCGTTGAGCGCGGCGCGCACGACGAGCTCCGAGGCGAACTCCATGCCCGGCATGCAGAGCTGCAGGTCGCGGATGCGGTCCCGGTTGAAGCCACGGATGCCGCAGTGGAAATCGCCCACCTTGAGGCCGAAGAGCGCGCGGCCCAGCCAGGAGAGGACGGGGTTGCCCAGGTAGCGGTGGAGGAAGGGCATGGCGCCGGGTGCGATACCGCCGCGGAAGCGGTTACCCATGACCACGTCATGGCCGGCCCGCAGCTCGCGGATGAACGGCTCAAGGTTCGACAGATCGTACGAGTCGTCCGCGTCCGCCATGATCACGTAGCGACCACGCGCCTGGTCGATGCCGTTGAGCAGCGCCCCGCCGTAACCGCGGATCGGAGCGTGCGCGACGCGCGCCCCCGCCTTCGTCGCGATCTCCTGGGAGCCGTCGGTCGAGCCGTTGTCGCTGACCAGCACCTCGCCGACAACGCCCAGCTCATCCAGCGCCCGCCGCGCCTTGCGGATGCACACCTCAAGCGTCTCCGCCTCGTTGAGGCAGGGCATCAGGACGGTGACCTCTATCTCGTCCCCGGCAACAGGGTGCGCCACAGGTTTCTCCCGGAGTTCGGATGTGCGGGAAGGGGGTGGCCACCGGTAAGGCGGCAGCCGCGCGCGGCGCGTGGCCGGCGGTTGAGTCTACAGCCGCACTCTAACCGGGACCGCCCCCACCAATGACCGTCGCGCGGCCCGCGCAGGCGATTGCGGGGCGTGCTTGAACAGGCACGCCGCGCGAAATTCACCCCGCCGTGGTCAGGCGGCCTTATAGGTGACCGTTACTGTTTGGTAGCCCAGCGAGCGGAGCAGCCCCACCAGCATCTTGCGGGTGTTCTCCTCCGCCCGGGCGCTCAGACCGCTGTCCCGCGCGGCCGCGGTGATCCGCTCCTGAGCGAGCTGATAGACCTGCTGCTGCCGGTTGGGATCGCCACCGAAGACCTCGCCGAGCCGGTTGAGCAGGCCGCGCTGCTCGGCGAAGACATAGCTCTTCTCCAGATCGAGGTTGGCCTTGCCAAGCTGCGGCGCGGGCAGCTTGATCTCCACCGACTTCCCGTCGGCCGACTCCACGATCGCCCCTTCCGAGATCCTGGTGAAGTCGACGTAGGCCTCGACGCTCCCCGCACCGATGAACAGGGTGCGCTGGTTGATCAGGAACTCAGGCACGTACTTCCGGTCCTGCTGCAGATCGACCACGACCTGGAAGTTGCCCTCCGCCGCGACATAACGGCTCAGATCCTGAATCGACTGCAGCAGCGGCGGCTGCGTGCGGTCGGCCTGCTGCTGCGCGAAAGGGTTGCGCCAGTTCGGCCAGACGCCGGCGGCCTGCGCCCCCAGCACCAACACGATGACCAACCCGATGGCGCCGACGAGCCACAGCAACCCGCCCCGGGCCCCCCGGCCGGCGAGGCCGGCCAGTCCCGCCAGGCCGCCGCGCGGCCGCTCCTCGTGGCTGTCGTCGCCATTCGTCCACCGCGGTTGCCCATCGGGATCGACCGCACTCGCCTGGCCCTTGACGTATTCCGGAAACTCGCTGGTGGGCTGACTGACATCACCGCTGGCGGCCATGTCCATTCACCGTCCTCATCAGATGCCTAAGGAGAACGGTACGGCCCCGGTACGACACTCGCGACCGGGGCGGGTCCCGCCCGGCGGCATGCGGGGTTCCGCCACCTTCCGAGCTGCGCGCCGCGGTCCTTCCACTACCGGGTGACACGTTCCGCAACGTATACATCGCTCTGTGTTAACGTGAGCGGCCCTCGGGCCCTCGGCCCCGCCGCGTCTTCATCAGGCGCTCGGCCACCTCCCCTCGCCACGTGTCCCCTCGAACTGCCCCGGAGAAGCTCGATGGTCGAGAAGTCTGCTGTAAGTTCCGCGCGGCCAGTCATGACGCGCAATACGGACGGTCCTGTCGATCGCACCGCGTCGGGACGGCCCACTTCCGCGCGGATCGCGGGCCGCATCGAGGTGGTTGACGGGCTACGGTTCCTCGCCGCCCTGATGGTCGTCACATTTCACCTCATCGCATTGCCGAAGGCCTGGAACGCGCCGCCCGAGGAACTCTTCCCGGTACTGCGGCTACCTGCGGCGTACGGCTGGCTCGGGGTCGAGCTGTTCTTTCTCGTCAGCGGATTCGTCATCTGCATGAGTTCGTGGGGCAGGTCGCTGGGGGACTTCTTCGTCTCCCGCGTCGCGCGCCTCTACCCCGCATACCTCTTCGGGATACTCGCCACCACCGGGGTGCTCGTACTCGTCGCCGACGGGCTCGAACGCCTGAGCATCAAGGACATTCTGATGAATCTCACGATGCTCCAGGAACCGCTCGGCGCCCGGCACGTGGACGGCGTGTACTGGACGCTCTGGGTTGAACTCCGCTTCTACCTGCTGTTCTCCGTGGTGGTGTGGCGTGGTCTCACGTACCGCCGAGCGGTCGCGTTCTGCTTCGTGTGGGCGGCCGCGGCGGTGCTGATGAGCCAGGCCGACAACGGACCGCTCAAGCACCTGGTGATGCCGGACTACTGCTGGTACTTCATCGCGGGCATCGGCTTTTATCTCATGTACCGCTTCCGACCCACGCTGCTGCTGACCCTCATGGTGGTCGGCAGCTTCCTCGCCGCGCATCAATCCACGCTGCGCCGCCAAGGCACGGCGGAGAAGTACCTGGGCACTCAGATCCCGGAGTGGCCGACGACCATGTTGGTCGCGGCGTTCTTCATCGTCATGGCGCTGATCGCCACCGGCCGGCTGTCCTGGATCCGCGGAAAATGGCTCGTGGTCGCCGGCGCCCTCACCTACCCGCTGTACCTGCTGCACGAGAACATCGGCTGGGAGGTGATCGGGGTGTTCGAGGGGGACATCCCCGCTCTCTTGCTGGTATCCGTGCTCGTCGCCGCGCTGCTGCTCGCCTCCTGGCTGGTACACCGGCTGATCGAGCGACCCGGGACGCGGTGGCTACGCACGCACCTGCGTGCGGCGGTGTTGGAGGCACGCACGGGGCTGGCAGAGGTTGACAACCGCTCCCGCCGCGAGGACCAGGCCCCATCGTCGACCGCCGGCCCCACGACGGTGGCCGGCGACGTGACAGTGGCGGAGCGACCTGCGGCGACGGGGGTCAGCTAGGCGAAGGCGGCGAGGCCGGTCAGCTTCTGCCCGATCACCAGTTGGTGGATCTCGGACGTGCCCTCGTACGTCAGGACGCTCTCCAGGTTGTTGGCGTGCCGCATGATCGGGTATTCGCCGCTGATGCCGTTGGCGCCGAGGATGGTGCGGCACTGCCGCGCGATCGCCAGCGCCTCCCGCACGTTGTTGAGCTTGCCGACGCTGACCTGCTCCGGCCGGAGCCGCCCGTGGTCCGCCAGCCGGCTCAGGTGGAGCGCGAGCAGGTATCCCTTCTGCAACTCCACGGTCATGTCCGCCAGCTTCGCCTGGGTGAGCTGGAAACCGGCGATCGGCCGACCAAACTGCTCGCGACTGCCCGCGTAGTCGAGCGTCGCGTGCAGACAGTCCCGCGCCGCGCCGAGCGCGCCCCAGACGATGCCGTGTCGGGCCTCGGTCAGGCAGGAGAGCGGCGCCTTCAACCCGACCGCGTCCGGCAACCGAGCATCCGCGGGAAGTCGCACGTCGTCGAAGACGATCTCGCCGGTCGAGGAGGCGCGCAGCGACATCTTGCGCCGGATCTCGCGCGCGGTCACGCCCGGCGTCTCCATCGGCACGGCGAAGCCCCGGACGCCGTCATCGGTGCCCGCCCAGACCACCGCGACGTCGGCGACGGGCGCGTTCGTGATCCACATCTTTCCGCCGGTGAGCACCCAGTCGCTGCCGTCACGCCGGGCACGGGTGCTCATCGACGCCGGATCCGAACCGTGATCGGGCTCGGTCAGGCCGAAACACCCGATCGCCTCGCCGGTGGCCATCGGCGGCAGCCAGCGCTGCTTCTGCTCCTCGCTGCCGTACCGCCAGATCGCGTACATCGCCAGCGAACCCTGCACCGACACCAGGGACCGCAGACCGGAGTCGCCGGCCTCCAACTCCAGGCAGGCCAGGCCGTACGCCACCGCCGACGCGCCGGCACAGCCGTAACCCTCGAGGTGCATGCCGAGCAGGCCGAGCTTGCCGAACTCGCCGGCCAGTTCGCGGGCCGGCACGCGGCCCTCCTCGTACCAGCCGGCGACGTGCGGTCGGACCCGCTCGTCGACCATCTGGCGGACGACGCCGCGGATCTGCCGTTCCTCCTCGGAGAGGAGACTGTCCAGGTCGAGCAGATCGAGGGGCGCGACACCAGTCATGCCGGCCACCTTAACGATTTGTCAGACGGACAGCACCAGCACGCGGGCGTGGATCTGGTTGCGCTGTTGCAGGGCCGCGCGCAGCGCGCGGTGCAGCCCGTCTTCCAGGTAGAGCCCGCCACTCCACTGCACGACGTGGGGGAAGAGATCGCCGTAGAAGGTGGAGTCCTCCGCGAGCAGTTTGTCGAGCGCCAACTCCCGCTTCGTCGTGATCAGCTGGTCGAGACGGAGCGGCCGCGGCGGGATCTCCGCCCACTGCTTCAGCGTGAACCCGTGGTCGGGGTACGGACGCCCGTCCCGAACCGCTTTGAAGATCACGACGGTACGCTCCCCTCCCATATCGCCGTACCCGATGAGTCCTCCGCGCGGGCGGCACCTCGTGCGCCCGGCGTTGTGTCAGCCTAGCGACCGCCGCCGACACTGCGGTTTGTTACTCGATGTCAGTTTCCTGCCGGCCCCACCGCCCACGGTGCACGACCTGCCCGACCGGGCGGCGCCCCCGCTTCAGCGAGGGTGACCGCTGGTCGGGAGCGCGGTAGCCGACGGTCATCGCGCCGATCGGGGTGAACTCGGCGGGCACGCCGAACGCGTCCCGGTAGGCCCCGGTGCGCTGGGGCGGAATGCCGAAGAAACAGGCGCCGAGCCCCTCGTCGACGGCGGTGAGCAGCATCAGCAGCGCCGCGAAGCCGGTGTCGATGTGCCAGTACGGCACGGGCCACCGACTCTCGTCACGATCGGTCCAGCCCTTGTCGGGCTCCGCATAACGATCAAGGTATGCCGACCGGTTGGCGTGCGGCACGACGATGAGCGGCGCCCGCTTCATCCCGGTCAGCCAGCGGCCCTGTCCCCAGCCTTCCGGCGTGGTGGCGGCCCAGAACCGCTCCCGGTCCTCCGCGCTCTCCAGCACGAGGAAGCCCCAGCCCTGGGAGAAACCGGCCGACGGCGCGCGGACGGCGTGGTCGAGCAACCGCTCCACCACCTCGGCGGGCACCGGCCGGTCCGGGTCGTAGTTGCGCACCATCCGCCGTCGCCGGACGACCTCGGAGAACTCCACGCCGAACCCTTCTGACTTCGATCAACGAGAACCGGGGCGGATGCCCCAGCTCGCGCGCCACGGCTCCCCCGGCTCCAGCACGAGCAGGTCACGTCCGGACCGGAACGCGTCGGGCGGACAGGTCATCGGCTCCAGCGCGACCGAACGCCGGCGGCGCTCTCCGGCCAACGTGTCCCCGGTGAACACCTGCCACCAGCCGAACGCGCGGTCCGCCCACACCGTCACGGCCGCCGCCCCGTCGGCGGTCGTCAGCGTGGCGGCCGACCCGCCGTCGGCGGTGCGGCGCAGGTCGCCGAAGGCGGTGTCCAGCACCAGCGACCCGATCCGGCGCGGCTCGGTGAAGTCGTACTCCCCGCCGGCCACCTGGGTCGCCCCGATCGGCAGCATCCGGTTGTCCATCAGGAGCCGCTTGCCCGCGGGCAGCCGGAGCGACAGCGCGTCGACGGGGACGCCCGGAATCCGCAGATAGGGATGGACGGCGAGCCCGAACGGGGCGGGGCCGCGCCCGACGTTGACCGCCTCGTGCGTCGCCCGCAGCCCGTCCGCGCCGACCCGCCACTCCGTACGCAGCAGAAGCGACCAGGGGTAACCGGGCTGGGCGGGGAGCACGTACTCCACGATCACGTGGTCCGCCGCCTGCGCGACGAGCCGCCACGGCGCCCAGTTGACCAGGCCGTGCATAGCGTTGTGCCGGACCGCCTCGCTCAGTGACAGCTGCCGCTCGACACCGTCGAAGGTGTACCGGCCGTCGCGGATGCGGTTGGGCCAGGGTGCGAGCACCTGACCGGCTCCGCCGACGCAGAGCTCCTCCTCGGCGTATCCGTCGAGGTAGTCCACGTCCCCGGCGCGGTAGGCCCGCAGCCCTCCGCCCACCTCGACCACGACGGCCTCATGGCCCTCCGCCGAGATGCTCCACTGTGCACCGGAGGGCGGGCGCGGACCCGGCACGACGTTCTCCATCCCGGGACCATAACGGTTCGGGCACGGACACGCCCAGCACGGGACGCGGGGCCCGGTCTCGTCGACGAAGCCCTGGCTGGCGCTGGTCAGGGCGCCAGACGCTCGATCAACCACTCGCCCTGCGCGCCCCGGCGGTAGCGCAGCCGGTCATGCAGCCGGCTCGGTCGCCCCTGCCAGAACTCCACCGTCTCCGGCACCACCCGCAGCCCGCCCCAGTGCGGCGGGGCCGGCACCGGCACGCCGTCGGGGAAGCGTTCGGCGACCGTCTCGAAGCCCACGTCCAGCGCCGCCCGGTCGGGGAGCACCTGCGACTGCGGGCTGGCCCACGCGCCGAGCTGCGATCCGCGCGGCCGACTGGCGAAGTAGGCGTCGGTCTCCGCCCGGTCCACCGGCACCACGGCGCCGCAGACCGCGACCTGGCGGTGCATCGCGAACCACGGAAAGAGCAGGCTGGCGTACGGGTTGGCGAGCGCCTCGGTGCCCTTGCGGGACCTGTAGTTGGTGTAGAAGGTGAACCCCCGCCCGTCATAGCCCTTCAGCAGGACGGTGCGGCTGCTCGGCCGTCCGCGCTCGTCCGCCGTAGCGACGATCATCGCGTTGGGTTCGGGCAGCCCGGCGGCGAGCGCGTCGGCGAACCACCGCCCGAACTGGGTCTGCCAGTCGTCGGCAAGATCCTCTTGGGAAAGGCCTTTCTCCTGCCGGTATTCCCGCCGCATCTGGGCCGGCTGTGGTGTGTCACCCGTCACGTCGACATCTTCGTACATGAAGGCCGACCTGTGCGAACCTACGTTGGCCAGGGCATCCATCGACGTGCCGCTCCCGTGCGGACGGCCGCCGTGGCGATGTCACCCCGCGGCATCGGCCCGCGTGGGTCGTAACTTCGATACCCACCAGGCAAGATGACACGCAATACATCGCTGAGGGTCGCCATTTTGGCTCCACCGGGCGCGCGGGCCAGGCGAGACTAACCAGATCCAGGAGAGCGAAATGTCCGACTTCAAGCCGGGGCTGGAGGGCGTGATCGCCTTCGAGACCGAGATCGCCGAACCCGACCGGGAAGGCGGTGCGCTGCGCTACCGAGGCGTCGATATCGAGGACCTGATCGGGCAGGTGTCGTTCGGCAACGTCTGGGCCCTGCTGGTCGACGGCCGGTTCGGCCCCGGCCTGCCCCCGGCGGAGCCGTTCCCGGTGCCGGTGCACTCCGGGGACATCCGGGTCGACGTGCAGTCCGCCGTCGCGATGCTCGCGCCGTACTGGGGACTCTCCCAGCTGCTCGACATCAACGATGAGCAGGTGCGCGAAGACCTCGCCCGCGTCTCGGTCACCGCACTCTCCTTCGTCGCGCAGTCCGCGCGCGGCCTCGGGCTGCCGGCCGTGCCGCAGAAGGAGATCGACAAGGCCCAGACGATCGTCGAGCGGTTCATGAAGCGCTGGCGGGGCGAGCCCGACCCGCGCCACGTCAAGGCCGTCGACGCGTACTTCATCTCCGCCGCCGAGCACGGCATGAACGCCTCCACCTTCACCACGCGGGTCGTCGCCTCCACCGGCGCCGACGCCGCCGCCTGCATCTCCTCCGGCATCGGCGCCCTCTCCGGCCCGCTGCACGGCGGCGCCCCCTCCCGCGTGCTGCACATGATCGAGGCCGTCGAGCGCAGCGGCGACGCCGAGGGCTACGTCAAGGGCGTCCTCGACCGGGGCGAGCGACTGATGGGCTTCGGGCACCGCGTCTACCGCGCGGAGGACCCGCGCGCCCGCGTGCTGCGCCGCACCGCCAAGGAGCTCGGCGCCCCGCGGTTCGAAATCGCCGAGGCGCTGGAGAAGGCCGCACTGGAGGAGCTGCACGCGCGCAAGCCCGACCGGGTGCTCGCCACCAACGTCGAGTTCTGGTCGGCCGTGGTGCTCGACTTCGCCGAGGTCCCGTCGCACATGTTCACCTCGATGTTCACCTGCGCCCGGATGGGCGGGTGGAGCGCGCACATTCTCGAGCAGAAGCGGCTGCAGCGCCTGGTGCGCCCCTCCGCCGAGTACGTCGGCCCCGCGCCCCGCAAGCCCGCGGACGTCGAGGGCTGGAGCGCCATCCCGCACGGCGTCTGAGCGCCGGTCGACGAAAAGGGGCTCGCCGCGGTTGTCGCGGGGAGCCCCTTTCGTGTGGGGCACGCCTCACCGCCTGGCATGGGACACCCCGATCCGCGACCGGCACGGAGTGCGAGGATGGACCTTCGGCAGCGTCGCCGGGCATGTAGTGCCAGCTCAAGGGCAGACCAGCCCACCCGGAAGGATCTTCGATAACCGTGGCTGACGTTTCGACCATTCGGATCCCCGACGAGATCAAGCCCGCGGACGGCCGGTTCGGCTGCGGACCGTCCAAGGTCCGCCCGGCGGCCGTATCCGCGCTGGCCGAGGTGGCGACGACCTACCTCGGCACCTCGCACCGGCAGAAGACCGTGCGGGACCAGGTCGCGCGCCTGCGTTCCGGCATCGCCGAGTTCTTCTCCCTCCCCGAGGGGTACGAGGTCATTCTCGGTAACGGCGGCACCACGGCCTTCTGGGAGGTCGCGACCTTCGGGCTGATCCGCGACCGGGCGCAGTTCGCCAACTTCGGTGAGTTCGGCGCGAAGTTCGCCAAGTCCGTCAAGGACGCGCCGTTCCTGGGTGAGCCGACCGTCCGCAAGTCGGAGGCGGGTTCGGCGCCGTCGCTCGTCGCGGAGGCCGGCGTCGACGCGTACGGCACTCCGCACAACGAGACCTCCACCGGCGTGGCCGTACCGATCAGGCGGGTGGCCGGCGCCGACGACGACGCGCTGATGCTCGTCGACGCCACCTCGGGCGCGGGCGGCCTCGACGTGGATGTGCGGGAGACCGACGTCTACTACTTCGCCCCGCAGAAGTGCTTCGGCTCCGACGGCGGGCTCTGGATCGCGCTGATGTCGCCCGCCGCGCTCGCCCGCGCCACCGAGATCAAGGAATCCGGCCGCTACATCCCGGCCTTCCTCGACCTGGTCACCGCGATCGACAACTCGCGGCTGGAGCAGACCTACAACACCCCGGCACTGGCCACGATCTTCCTGGCCGCCGAGCAGACCGACTGGATGAACGGGCAGGGCGGGCTGGGCTGGGCCGCCAAGCGCACCGCCGAGAGCGCCGGCATCGTGTACGGCTGGGCGGAGCGCTCCCCGGTGGCGACGCCGTTCGTGACCGACCCGGCGCTGCGCTCCAACGTGGTCGCCACGGTCGACTTCGCGGAGAACATCGACGCGACCGCGATCGCGAAGGCGCTCCGGGCGAACGGCATCGTCGACACCGAGCCGTACCGGAAGCTGGGTCGCAACCAGTTGCGGGTCGCGCTCTTCCCGGCGGTCGAGCCCGCCGACATCGAGGCGCTCACCACCTGCATCGACTACGTGATCGACCGGCTCTGACCAGCGCGGTGGGGGTCGGCCAACCGGCCCCCACCGCACTGCCGGCCACATGGTCCACCGCGATGTGACCCCCCACTCACCGGGCCGTAGTCACCGCAGCTCACGCGATATCCCCCGGCGTGGCCTACTCCCCACGGGTGAGGTATGGGCGTACGGTGTCCCGAGGACGCCCGGGCGTGGCCCGCCCGCGGCGAGGGGGAGCTCAGCGGGACGGAGGCAACGCGATGCGACCAGTACGCTTCGTCGCCCTCTCCGAGGACGGACAGGCCCTGGTCCTGGCCGACGAGGTGGGTCGCCTACTCGCGCTGCCCCTCGACGACCGGGTTGCCACGGCCCTGCACAACGAACCAGGCACCGGCACCGCCACGCTCAGCGTGGCCGTGCCGACCGGTGATCTGCTGCCATCGCTGTCGCCGCGCGACATCCAGGCCCGCATCCGCGCCGGCGAATCCGCCGACGAGGTGGCCCGCGTCGCCGGGGTGCCGGTTGACCGCGTGCTCCGCTACGCCGGCCCGGTGTTGCAGGAGCGCGCGATGCTGGCGCAGCACGCGCGCCGCACGCGGCTGAAGACGTCCGAGAAGGGCGCCCCGCTCGCCGAGGTGGTCGACGCCCGGCTCGGCCAGCACGGCATCGACACCGAGAAGATCTCCTGGGACGCCTACCGGCGCGAGGACGGCACGTGGCGCATCATCGCCACCTGGCCGTCGGGCAAGGCGACCGCGCAGGCCGTCTGGGATCTCGACAAGAGCCGCCAGATGGTGACGCCCCACGACGACATGGCGCAGTATCTCTGCGCCGAGCGTCCGATACCGATCCTCGGCCAGGAGCCGGCGCCGGAACGGGGTGGCCACGGCCTGCCCGGCCCGTCGCGCGCCGAGCCCGGTCGGGGCGGTCACGGCCTCCCGGCTGCGGCGAGCGATCTCGCCCGTCCCGGTCGCGACCCGATCCGCGCCGGTCGCGACGCGCTGCTCGCCTCGCTGGAGCGGCCGCTCGGCTCGAACGCCGGCCGTGGTCTGGACCCGGCCGCCTCGGGCGCCGGCCAGGACAGCACCCGTCAGCGGCCGGTCTCCGGTGGCGCGGCCGCCCTCATCGGCGGCGGCCAGGGATCCGCCTTCGACGACGACGTGGATCTCCCCAAGGAGGTCCCGGCGGTGCCGTCGCTGGCCGTGCTGCGCCCCCGGCGCACGACCGGAGCGGCGGCAGCGGCGGGCGAGTCGGGCGATCAGTCGGGTAAGCCGCGCAAGCGGCTGCCGAGCTGGGACGACGTCCTCTTCGGCGGCGGCCCGGCCGCCCGCGAGACCTCCTGACCGTCGCGCTCCCTGCCCGTCGATCAAGGCCTTATTCACGTGGTTTGATCTTCAACCGTGTGAATAACGCCTTGATCGACGGGTTTTTCCTGATCGGCACTCGAAGTCGGTTCGTGGCAGGGTGAAATCCATGGAGTACACGAACCTTGGCCGCACCGGGCTATCGGTGAGCCGCCTATGCCTCGGCACCATGAACTTCGGCCCCCAGACCAGCGAGCCGGACAGCTTCGCGATCATGGACCGTGCTCTGGAGCACGGCATCAACTTCTACGACACCGCCAACGTGTACGGCTGGCAGGTCGGCGAGGGGATCACCGAGCAGATCATCGGGCGCTGGTTCGCGCAGGGTGGCGGACGCCGGGACAAGGTCGTCCTCGCCACAAAGGTGTACGGCAAGATGGGCGAATGGCCCAACGAACAGGGCCTCTCCGCACGCCACATCATCCGCGCCTGCGAGGACTCACTGCGCCGACTGCAGACCGACTGGATCGACCTCTACCAGATGCACCACGTCTCCCGGGCCACCCCGTGGGAGGAGATCTGGCAGGCGATGGAGACCCTGGTCACCCAGGGCAAGGTGCTCTACGTCGGCTCGTCCAACTTCGCCGGCTGGCACATCGCCGCCGCCCAGGCCGCGGCCGCCAAACGCAACTTCCTCGGGCTCGTCTCCGAGCAGAGCATCTACAACCTGCTGACCCGGCACGTCGAGCTGGAGGTGATCCCCTCCGCGCAGCAGCACGGCCTGGGCATCATCCCCTGGTCGCCGCTGCACGGCGGGCTGCTCGGCGGCGCGATCCGTAAGCTGGCCGAAGGCGGCGCCGGGCGGGCCAAGACCGGGCGCGCGGCGGACGCGCTGGCCGAGCACCGGCAGACCATCGAGGCGTACGAGAAGCTCTGCGCCGATCTCGGCCACGATCCGGCCGATGTCGCGCTCGCCTGGCTGCTCTCCCGCCCGGGCGTGACCGCGCCGATCATCGGCCCGCGGACCGTCGAGCAGCTCGACGCCACCCTCGGCGCCCTGGAGGTGACGCTCTCCGACGAGACCCTCACCCGCCTCGACGAGCTCTTCCCGCCGATCGGCAACGGTGGGCCCGGTCCGGAGGCGTGGGCCTGGTAACGGCTACAACGCCCATGCGGCGAGACGGTCGTACGTCGGTCGGGGGCCGAGGTGGCTGCGGACCAGCACCATCTCGGTCACCGGCCAGGGCGGCCCGGCATAGCCGGCGAGCGTTGCCCGGTCCACGTCGACCTCCTCCGGCGTCGCCCGCTCCCCCGGCCGGGCGATCGTCAGGTGCGGCCGGAACGGTCGGCGGTCGTACGGGAGCCCGTCCGTCTTGAGTTCGCGGCGCAGCGACCGTCCCAGCTCCGACAGCGCGTCGACGTCGCCGTCGAGACCGAGCCAGAGCACGGTGAAGCGGCCCCGTCCAAACCGGCCGCCGCCGGCGAAGCGGACCTGCGGGACCGGCGGCGCCCGGTCTGCCCCGGCCAGCGGATCCGGCTGCAGGTCCGGCGGCTGCAGGGGGCGTCGGCTCCCCGCCGCGCGGGTGATCGCGGCCTGCACGTCCGGGAGCCGAACGGGATCGACCTCACCCAGGAAGACGAGGGTCACGTGGTAGGTCTCGGGACGGGTCAGCCGCATGGTGATCCCCGCCTCGGCGGCCTTCCCGACCCGTAGGCCGGCGACCTGTGCGACGGCATCCTCCACGACCTCCGGCGGCGGATAGGCGGCGACGAAGAGCCTCACCCGCCGCGCTGCTTCCGCCGCAGCCCCGAGGGTGCGGCGGGGAGCGACAGCCCGGCCGCGGTCAGCTCTCCCTCCACCCGTACCCGCTCGATCTCCAGGTCCATGCCGTCGAGCTCGGCGAGATGCTCCACCACGCCCAGCCGCTGGCTGGCGAGGCGGAGCCGGTCGTCGTACGCCTGGAGCACCGCGCACTGCCACACCCGCGACCGGCTCGCGATCCCGAGCCGGTGTCCGCCGAGCCGGCGCAGGTCGGCGGCGATCTCCTGGATCGACGGGCGGGTGTCTCGGTCGAATGCGGCCAGGTCGATATCCCGGGTGAGGGTGGCCGCATCAACCGCGTCGTTCAGCTGCTTGATCGTGCGCCGCTCCCGGCGCGCGTCCCGCCACTCGGCAACGGCACAGGCCAACCGGTCGACGATCTCGTCAGCACCGATGATCAAGGCCAGGAAAACCGGTAGGCACAAGAGCGCGAGCAGCGCGAGTGCCAGCACCAGAGTGTGCACGACGGCCACGTCTTCCGACGCTAAGCGGCGCCAGCACCGGTCGCCACCGCTTTGCGCTCATCTGGCGGCAACGCGGCGCGGGAGACAGGACGACCGGGCCGGGAAGACCCTTCCTTACGTCTGGACCACCCTTACGTCTGGACCACGTAGAAGCGGGGCAGCGGACGCAGCCGCATCCGGAGCCGCCCCCCGGTGCGACGCAGCTGCCAGGCGAGCGCCAGTCCGGCCGCGGCGAGCGAGATCAGCCCGCCGAGCCAGATGCTCGCGCCGGCCCCGTACGTCTCGGCGACCCAGCCGACCAGCGGCGCGCCCACCGGGTTGGTGCCGAGGAAGACCAGCACCCAGAGCGCCATCACCCGGCCGCGGAACGCGGCGTCGACGCCGAGCTGCACCCGCTGGTTGGAGGCCTGGGCGAAGAAGACCATGAAGAACCCGGTCGGCACGAGCAGGACCACGACCAGCCAGTACGTCGGGGCGAGCCCGACCAGGGTGCCGAGCGCGGCGAACGCCAGCGCGGCGCCGATCACGCAGTAGACGGAGGGGCGCTCACGCCGTCCGCTGCCGGCCAGCGCGCCGCCGAGCGCGCCGACGGCCAACGCGGTGGTGAAAAGACCGAAGGACGCGGCGCCGGTCTGGAAGACCGTCTTCGCCAGCGCGGCGAGGGTGAGCTGGAAGTTGAACAGGACCATGCCCATCACCGACATCAGCGCCATCGGCAGCAGCAGGTCCGGCCGCTTCCAGACGTAACGTAACCCGTCGACCACACGGGCCGAGTCACGCTCACCGCGCGGAAGCAACGCCTCCCGGTGCAGTTCCTCGGCGCGCATGCGGACCAGCAGCACCAGCGGCGCAAGGGAGCTCACCGCGCTGATCAGGAAGACCGGGCCGACATCCAGGGTCGCGATCGCGACGCCGGCCAGCGCCGGGCCGATGATCCGGGCCGAATTGAAGGTCGCCGCGGAGAGCGACAGGGCGTTGGGCAGCAGCGACATGCCGACCAGTTCGGAGACGAACGACTGGCGCACCGGGGTCTCGACGGCGTTGGCGACCCCGAGCAGGATCGCGAAAACGAAGATGTGCCACAGCACGACGACGCCGGTGAGGACGAGCAGGCTCATCAGCAGGGCGAGCGCGCTCCACGCCGCGTTGGCGACGAAGAGCAGCAGCCGCTTGTCGTAGCGGTCGGCGAGCCGCCCGGAGAGCAGGGTGAGCAGGAGTACCGGGGTGAACTGCAGCGCGGTGACCACGCCGAGCGCCGTCGCGGAGTCGTTCGACAGCTCCAGGACCAGCCAGTCCTGCGCGATGAACATCATCCAGACGCCGATCAGCTTGATCAGCTGACCGGTCGCGAAGAGCCGGTAGTTTCGGACCTGCAGGGACTGGAACGTCGTGCTCAGCTTTGCCCGCACTCGGAGTGCGCCTCCTCGGGTCGTACGCGTCATCCACCGCGGACGAAGCGGACCCGGAAACCGGCAGCTGCTCCGGTCAGCCGCGAGCGATCTTCTGCAGGATCTCCGCGGCGCGCCGCAGCGTGTCGCGTTCCTCCGCGGACAGCTCGGCGAGCCGTTGCGCCAGCCACTCGTCGCGGGCCCGCTCGAACCGGGCGAGGACCGCCCGCCCGGACTCGGTGGCCGCGAGGATGACCTGTCGACCGTCGGTCGGATGGGGGGTGCGCTGCACGAGGCCGCGCTCCTCCAACTTCGCGACGATCCTGGTCATCGTCGGAGGCTGCACCCGCTCGGTGTCGGCCAACTCGCGGGGAGTCAGCGCGCCCGCCAGCTCGAGGCTGGTCAGGGCGGAGAGCTGGGTCACCGTGAGGTCGCCGACCGGGCGGGTCTGCCGTACCCGTCGGTTGAGCCGGGTGATCGCGTCGCGCAGCAGCGTCGCCAACTGCGCCGCCGAACCGCGTTTCGTCATCACCGTCCGCTCCGTCACGATCGTTAGCCTAACTAATGAGCGCGGCTAACGACCATGCTTTATGACCGCAGTCACCCGACTGCCCTTCTGACCGGCAGGCTACACAGTGCGAGGAAAAACCCGGGGCGCCCAGTACGGGCACCCCGGGTTCCGGCGCGGCCGGCCGCTACTGGATCGCGGCTTCGAGAGGTCCCCGCGCGAAGTAGAGGATGAACAGCAGGGCCACGACGTACAGCAGGGGCCGGACCTCGCGGAACTTGCCCCGCGCGGCCTTGAGCACGACGTAGCTGATCACGCCGGCGCCGATGCCGTTCGAGATCGAGTACGTGAACGGCATCAGCACGATCGCGAGGAACGCCGGGATCGCGATCTCGTAGTCGGTCCAGTCGATCGTGCGCACCGCGGTCATCATCAGGAAACCGACCACCACCAGCGCGGTCGACGCGGCCTCGAAGGGGACCACGACCACCAGCGGAGCCAGGAACATCGCGAGCAGGAAGAGCACGCCGGTCACCAGGTTGGCGGCACCGGTACGGGCGCCCTCCGCGACGCCGGCGGCGCTCTCCAGGTACGACGTGTTGCTGGAGGTGCTCGCCGCACCACCGGCGGCCGCGGCGATCGAGTCGACCAGCAGGATCTCCCGCGTCCGCGGCGGCATCCCCGACTTGTCGAGCAGGTTCCCCTCCTGCCCCACCGCGACCATCGTGCCCATCGTGTCGAAGAAGTCCGTGATCAACAGCGTGAAGACGAACATCAGCACGACGACCCAGCCCGCCCGCTCCCACGAGCCGAACACGTTGAAGTTGCCGAGCAGCGACAGGTCCGGCGTGGCGACGATCTTCTCCGGCAGGGCCGGGACGTTCAAGGACCACCCGTTCGGCTTACCCGCCGGGCCACCCGCCGGCCCGACATTCGCGATCGCCTCGACGATGATGGCCAGCACGGTCGAGCCCAGGATGCCGATCAGGATCGCGCCCTTGACCTTGCGCACGACCAGCACCAGCGTGAAGAGCAGGCCGATGACGAAGACCAGCGCCGGCCAGGTCACCAGTCGGCCGTTCATGCCGAGACCGAGCGGCGGGGAGCTGGTCCCGCCACGGACGAAGCCCGCGTCGACGAACCCGATCAGCGCCAGGAACAGGCCGATGCCGACACCGATCGCCGTCTTGAGCTGCGTGGGCACGGCGAGGAAGACCGCGGTACGCAGGCCGGTGAGGACCAGGATCGCGATGATCACACCCTCGATCACCACGAGGCCCATCGCGTCCGCCCAGGTCATCTGGGGTGCGATCTCGTACGCGACCAGGGCGTTGACGCCGAGGCCGGCGGCGAGCGCCAGCGGGAAGCGGGCCACCACGCCCATCAGGATCGTCATCACACCGGCGACCAGGGCGGTGGCCGCGGCGAGCGCCGGAATGGCGAGCTTCTTGCCGTCCCCGTCGACGGCGTTGCCGATGATCAGGGGATTGAGCACCACGATGTAGGCCATCGTGAAGAAGGTCGCGAGCCCGCCCCGGACCTCCTGGCCGAGGGTGGAGCCGCGGGCGGTGATTTCAAAGAAGCGGTCGAACCCGCTACGGGGGGGCGGGTTCTCGGACGGGGACGTGCCCGTGTCGCCCGTGGCAGCAGTCATCAGATCCTCGCAGGCCGATCTTGGGTTGACTCGCGCATCGTCGCAGATCGCGCGTTACCAGGAAGTTTCGTCCCGGTTAACAGACTCGCCCGCGTACCGGCATCGCCGCAGGCGATCGGCCTCGTCGTACCCTTGCCAGGTGTCCCAGCCGCGCCCGCCGTCCCAGCCGCCCGCGGGGCCACCGCCCCGGCCGGAGCCGCTGGATCCGCCGATGGTCCCGTTCGCCCTCGCCGGTCTGGCGCTGTGGGCCGTGGCCGGCCTGGTGCTGTTGCTCTTCCGAGACTGGCTGACCGAACACGGGCACACCAACTGGCTGTGGATCTGCCTCGCCGGTTTCCTCGTCGGCCTGCCCGGCCTCGCGGTGATGATCCGGCACGACGCCAACCGCCGTCGCCGACGCGCCGGCCGGTGAGCCCGGGCCGGCGCAGCGGTGCGGGTGAGCCTCAGCCGTGCCCGTACGGCTCGGCAGGCTCACCGGCCTCGACCGACCCGGGCGCCCTGCTCACCGCGACCGCCTCGACCTCACTGTCGTCGTAGAACGTCGGCAGCTCCTCGACGGGCGGCTCGGCGGACCCCTTCAGCGCCTCCGAGTGCGCGCCGCATCCGTGATCGACGCTGACCGCCCGCCCGTCGTCCGGCGCGTAGACGTTGCCGCAGACCCCGAACGCCCGACGCAACGCCCCGGCCAGCGGCAGGTAGAACCCGCACGTGCCGCAGCGCGCCGCGCGGGGCGCGCCGGCCGAGATCGGGGCGTCCGGCCCGTGGTCGCCGTCGTACCACCGCTGTGCGGTCTCCGCCCGTCCTTCCCGCGACATCACGCGCGACCGCCCGAGCCCCAACTCCCAGGAGACCTCCTCGACCGCCGGATCGTCGGAGAGCAGGTAGCCCGGGGCCAGCCGTTCGTCGTCCGGCGGGCTCGGCAGCAGATCACCGACGCCGAGGTCGCCCGGCTGCAGCCGCTCCTGCCAGGGAAGCCAGCCCGGAGCGAGCATCGCGTCCGGGCCGGGCAGAAGCACCGTCTCGCAGACCGTGACGTGCTTGCTGCGCGGCACGCGCGTGACGGTGACCCCCCACCGCCAGCCGCGGTAGCCGGCCTGATGGCAGTCGAAGAGATGGGTGACCATGCGGTCGCCCTCGGCGGTCGCGCTCACATGGGCACCGACGTCCGCCGGGTCGACGACCTCCGTGAGCGCGTCACGCGCCACGTCGACAGCGTTGGCACAGACCTGGTCGAGGCGGGGGGCACGGGCGGCGGTCCTGGTCACGACAGTCATTCTTCCCTACATTCACGCTCGACTGCCAACGACTCCCCATGGCGATCCCGTGCTGGATGCGACGGACCCGGGCAGGATGGGCGAGGATGGTGCACATGCCCCTGTTACCTTCCCTCGGGCGAGTCGTCGGCATGGCGCTGCGCGGCACGCGGTTGCTCGGCAGAGGCACGGTGGGCGGCGGGCGCTGGGCGACCCGGCGGATCGGTCGGATGCGCGAGCGCGGCGCGGGCGGCGAGCGCGGCATGCTGCGCCTGTTCGACCTGCACGCCGCCTCCTGCGCCGGCGACACGCTGATCGCGATCGGGTTGGCCGGGACCATCTTCTTCGACGTTCCGCTGGGTGAGGCGCGCAGCAAGGTCGCGCTGTACCTGCTGGTGACGATGGTGCCGTTCGCACTGCTGGCGCCCGTGGTCGGACCGTTGCTCGACCACTTCCGGCACGGCCGCCGCTACGCGCTCGCGGCCACGATGCTCGGCCGGGCGTTCCTGGCCTGGCTGCTCTCCGACTACGTCCACGGTTTCGGGCTCTATCCCGCGGCGTTCGGCGTGCTCGCGCTCTCCCGCGCCTACGGCGTGGGGCGCTCGGCGGCGGTTCCCCGGCTGCTGCCGGAAGGGCTCGGACTCTCCCAGGCGGGCGCGAGAGCCAGCGTCTACGGGACGATCGCCGGTGCGCTCGTCGTCCCGCTGGGGCTGGCGGCGTTTGTGCTGGGCCCGGAGTGGCCGCTGCGGATCGCGTCGGTGATCTTCCTGCTCGGCGTGGTGATCGCGCTGCGGCTGCCACCACGCGCCGACTCCGACCCTCCGGAGACGATGCCACGGCTGCTCCAGCTCATCGGAGTACGCCGCGGGAAGCGCGAGCGAGTCCTCTCCGGCCGGCTGGTCACCGCCACCCTCCTCGGCAGCGCCACCCTCCGTGGCCTCTACGGGTTCCTTCTGCTCTTCCTGGCGTTCGCGATCAAATCCAGCGACCTCACCACGGACTTCCTCGGCCGGGAGTTGGGCGACGAGAAGGCGCTGGGGCTCATCGGCGGGGCCTTCGTGGTCGGCACGTTTCTGGCGACCGCCGCGGGCACCCGGCTCCGGATCCATCAGCCCGTCGCGCTGCAGGCCACCGGCCTCGTGGTCGTCGCCGCCACGGCAGCGGTCGCCACGTTCACGTACTCCCTGCTCACCGTCGCGCTCCTCTGTCTGACCACCGCGATCGTCAGCGGCATGGCGAAACTCGCCGTCGACGCCGTCATCCAGGAACGGCTGCAGGAGCGACTGCGGGCGACCGCCTTCGCCCATTCCGAGACGATCCTCATGCTGGCGTTCGTCGCCGCGGGCGCGCTGGGGCTCATCCCGTTCTACGGCCGGGTCGGGATCGGCGGCGCTGCCGCGTTCGCCCTCGTCGCCGCGGCGGCGGCCCTGACAACGGCGGCAGGGCTGCGCAGGGAACGTCTGAACGGTCGCGCCGCCTCCGACGCCGGCACGTCCCCCGACGCGCAGTCTCCTACCGCCCCGCCCGCCGGACCGACCCCGTCCGCGCCCGCCACCGAGTCGACAGCGCCGGTCGACGACTCACCGCTCGCCCCGCCGGGCTACCACATCTACCGGCCATCGTCGGCGGTCGACACCGACCCGGTCGGGCGCGAACCGGTCGGAGGCGGGGAAGAGCCCCGCCAGGAGTCCCCGGAGCCGAAGGGTTGAGCGGCCTCCTGCTGGTCACGGCCGTCGAGGCCGAGGCCGAAGCGCTCCGCGCCGGCCTCACCACCGGCGCGGTGACGGTCGCGGCGGTCGGGGTGGGCCCGGCCGCGGCCGCCGCCGGCACCGCCCGACTGCTGGCGTTCGCCGAGGCGGCGGGGCGCCCGTACCACGGGGTGGTCAGCGCCGGGATCGGCGGCGGATTCGCCGGTCGCGCCCCCGTCGGGACGACCGTGCTCGCCACGGCCAGCATCGCCGCCGACCTCGGCGCCGAATCTCCCGACGGATTCCTCACCCTCGACGAACTGGGTTTCGGTCGGATCTCCACCCCGGTCGATCCGGGTCTCTTCGCCACGCTGCGGGCCGCGCTGCCGCACGTCACGGTGGGTACGGTGCTCACGGTCAGCACGGTCACCGGCAGCGCCGGGAGCGCCCGGGCGCTGGCCACCCGGCACGCCGACGCGGTGGCCGAGGCCATGGAGGGGTACGGCGTGGGCTGCGCGGCGGCCGGGGCCGGGGTGCCGTTCGCGGAGTTGCGCACGATCTCCAACCCGATCGGCCCCCGTGACCGGGGCGCCTGGCGCATCCGCGACGCCTTCACGGCCCTGACGGCCGCCGCCGCCGCGCTCGAGCAGACCCCCGACAGGGAGGTCGGCGACACACGAGGGGACCCGGACGACGGGGACGCACCGGACAGGTGACTACGGTGGACGATGTGGCGCTCTCGCTGGCGATCTCGCCCTGCCCCAATGACACGTTCGTCTTCCACGCCCTGGTGCACGGGCTCGTGCCGGGCGCCCCACCCGTCGAGGTGACCTACGCCGACGTCGATATCACCAACACGGCCGCCGAGCGTGGCGCGTACGACCTGGTGAAGGTGAGCTACGCAGCTCTGCCGTGGCTGCTCGACGACTACCACCTGCTGCCCTGCGGGGGTGCGCTCGGGCGCGGCTGCGGACCGCTGGTGCTCACCGCCAACGGGCGCACCGACCTGACCGGCGCGACGGTCGCCGTTCCCGGCGACCGCACGACCGCGTACCTGCTCTTCCGGCTCTGGTCGGCGGAGCGGCCCCCGGCGCGCATCGAGGTGGTGCCGTTCCACGAGATCATGCCGGGCGTCGCGGCCGGCAGGTACGACGCCGGCCTCGTGATCCACGAGGCCCGCTTCACCTATCCGCGCTTCGGACTGACCGCCCTGGTCGATCTCGGCGAATGGTGGGAGAGCGACACAGGGCTGCCGATCCCGCTCGGCGCGATCCTGGCCCGCCGCGGCGTCGTCGATCCCACCGCCGCCGCGGAGTGGGTGCGGGCGTCGGTGCGGCAGGCATGGGCCAACCCCGAGGCGACCCGGGAGTACGTGCTGGCGCATGCGCAGGAGATGGAGCCGGACGTGGTCGACCGGCACATCGCGCTCTACGTCAACGACTTCACCGCGGATCTCGGGCAGGACGGACTCGCCGCGGTCGACGCACTGCTGCGCCGCGCCGCGGATGCCGGCCTGACCCCTCAGACCTCCAGTTCGCGGGCGACCGCGTGGACCAGCTGAGCCACGGTCTGCGCGGTCTTCTTGTCGGGGAACCGTCCCCGCCGCAGGTCCGGCTGCACCTTGAGCTCAAGCACCTTGATCATGTCCTCGACCAGGCCGTGCAACTCCTCGGCCGGACGGCGGCGCAGCTCCGCCATCGAAGGCGGGGCGTCCAGCAGCTTCACCCCGAGCGCCTGGGCGCCCTTGCGGCTGTCCACCACGCCGAACTCGATCCGCTGGCCACCCTTGAGTTCGGCGACACCGGCGGGCAGCGCTCCCTTGGGCAGGAATACGTCGCCACCTTCGTCGCTGGTGACGAACCCGTATCCCTTTCCCGCGTCGTACCACTTCACTCGACCCGTCGGCACCACTGACCTCGACTTCACTAAAACGGATGACGTCACAAGGCTAACTGGAGCGGTGGCGGAAGCGCCTCCGGGAATCCCGTCAGATCATCGATCACGGCGGCCGCGCCCGCCGACCGCAGCTCGGCGGCGGAACACGGCCCGGTGAGAACGGCCACGCCGGGCAGCCCCGCGGTCCGGGCGGCGACCATGTCCGCGACGTGGTCGCCCACGTACAGCCCCACGCCGTTGCTGATCAGGGCCGTCGCCTTCTGCTCGGCGAAGAGGTCACCCACCACCTCGTCGACCGCCAGACCCAGGTGGTCCAGGTGCAGCCGGGCCAGGCGGCCGAGCTTGGAGGTGACGACCACGATCCGGCCACCACGCGCGCGGATCAGCTCGAGCGCGGCGACCGCGCCGGGCAGCGGCACGGTTGGCGTGATCGCGTACGCCGGGTAGAGCGCCCGGTAGGCGTCGACCGCGGCCTCGACCTGGTCGGCCGGGAACCACCGCCGCAGTTCGTGGCGGAGCGGCGGTCCGAGCCGGGCGACCGCGGCGGCGGCGTCGACGTGGACGCCGGTCTGCGCGGTGAGCGCCCGGTAGGTGGCGGCGATCCCGGGACGGGAGTCGATCAGGGTCATGTCCAGGTCGAATCCGACCACCAAGGGTCGCCGCATGCCGAACCTCCTCCGCCCACGCTGTGTTCTCGATCATCGTGCCACGCCCGACGCGGCATCCAGCGCCCGCGAACGGCGTCGGGCCGGATAGCGTGGAACGACGATGGCCACCACACTCGCCGACCACCTGAGGTCGCTGCCCGACGAAGCCCTGGGCGCGCTGCTGCGGCTCCGCCCTGACCTGGTCATGCCCGTGCCGGCCGACCTCTCAGCGCTGGCCATCCGCGCCCAGTCGCGCGTCTCGGTCGCCCGCGCGTTGGACGGGCTGGACCAGTTCACCCTGCAGATCCTCGACGGCGCCCGACTGACCCGGGACGTCCGGGAGGGCACGACGTCGGTGGAGGCGGTGCTCGCCGCCGCGCAGGGCGCCGATCCGGCCGCCGCCCGGGCCGCGCTCGACCGCCTGCGCGCCCGCTTCCTGGTGTACGGCGCGGAGAACGCCCTGCACGTGGTGGCGAGCGTGGACGAGGTCTGCTCGCCGTACCCGGCGGGCCTGGGGCGACCCGCCGCGGAGCTGGACGAACGGACCGCGGCGATCTGCGCGGACCCGGCGCGGCTGCGCCGTACCCTGCTCTCCGCGCCGCCGGCCGCCCGCGCCGTCCTCGACCGGCTCGCGGCGGGCCCGCCGGTCGGCACGGTGAGCGCGGGGGCGCTCAGCGGCACCGACGGCGGCGAGTCCCCGGTGCGTTGGCTCGTGGACAACGGGCTGCTCGTCTCGATCACCGACGGCGCTTCGCCGCTGGGCGCCCCGGCCGACGCGGTGGAGCTGCCCCGCGAGGTCGGGCTGCTGCTCCGACGTGACACGGGGCCGCTGGGCCCGCTGCAGCCGACCCCGCCGCCGGTCGCGATCACCGGCCGGGAGCCGAAGGGCGTCGACTCCGCCGGGGCGGGGCAGGCGATGGAGGCGGTACGGCACACCGAGACGCTGCTGGAGGCGCTCGCCGCGGAGCCGGCCCCGGTCCTGCGTTCCGGCGGGCTCGGCGTGCGTGACCTGCGCCGCCTCTCCCGCACCACCGGAGTGGACGAGCCCACGGCCGCGCTGCTGCTCGAGGTGGCGTACGCCGCGGCACTCATCGGCGAGAACGAACTGCCCGGCGCGGGGAGCCGGGGCGCGATCGATCAGCAGGTGCTGCCGACCGGCGGGTACGACCTGTGGCGGGCCGGCTCGCTGGCGCAGCGTTGGGAGCAGCTCGCGCGGGCGTGGCTGGCGATGACGCGGCAGCCGGGTCTGATCGGCCAGCGCGACGAGCGGGACCGGCCGATCACGGTGCTCTCCGGCGAGGTGGAGCGGGCCGGGGCGCCGCCGGCACGACGTGAGCCGCTCGGTGTCCTCGCCGAGCTGGATCCGGGGTCCGCCCCCGCTCCCGAGGACATCCTGCGACTGCTCGCGTGGCGGGCCCCACGGCGCGGCAAGGGGCGGGAACCGGCGCACCGCGAGGCGCTCACCGAGGCGGCCCAGCTCGGCGTGACCGGGCTCGGCGCGCTGACGTCGTACGGCAGGCTGCTGCTCGCCGACGCGGCGGCGGCGCGGGAAGTGCCCGACGAGGATCCGCTGGGTCTGCGACCGGGCGCCGCGCAGTCACCGGGCGAGCCGTCGGCGACGGTGCAGACCCTCGACGGGCTGCTGCCCGCGCCGGTGGATCACGTGCTCCTCCAGGCCGACCTGACCGTCGTGGTGCCCGGTCCGCCCGAGCCCGAGCTCGCCGCCGAACTCGAGGTCGTGGCCGAGCCCGAATCGGCCGGCGGGGCCAGCGTCTACCGGGTGACCGGGGCGAGCGTGCGCCGCGCCCTCGACGCCGGCTACGGCGCGGACGACCTGCACACCCTCTTCCGTCGCCGGTCCCGGACCGCCGTGCCGCAGGCGCTGACGTATCTGATCGACGACGTGGCCCGCAAGCACGGCGGGCTGCGGGTCGGTTCGACCGGCGCGTACATGCGCAGCGACGACGAGGCGCTGCTGGCAGAGGTGCTCGCCGACCGGCGGTTGGCGGTGCTGTCGCTGCGCCGGCTCGCGCCGACGGTGCTCGCCACGCCGTACCAGGTGGGGCGGATGTTGGGCGCGTTGCGGGAAGCCGGGTACGCCCCGGTGGCCGAGGACGCCACCGGCGCCGCGATGCTGACCCGGCCCAAGGTGCGGCGGGCTCCGGCGCGGGTCCCGGCCGTCGCCCGGATGGCCGCCGCGCTGACCGCACCGAGGTTGACCGGCCCCCGACTGCTCGGCGTCGTCGAGCAGATCCGGCGCGGCGACGCGGCCGCGCGGGCCGCCCGGCGCGCGCCGGTCACTGTGCGCGCCACCAACGGGCAGACCGGTGGCGCGCTCAGCGTCGCGCAGGCACACACCCAGGCGGTCGCCGTCCTGCAACAGGCGGTCCGTGACCGCGCCCTGGTCTGGGTCGGGTACGTCGACACGCACGGGGCCACCATCTCGCGGCTGGTCCGCCCCGTCTCGCTCGGCGGCGGCTATCTGCGCGCGGAGGACGAACGGACCGAGATGCTGCACACCTTCGCGCTGCACCGGGTCACCGCCGCCGTGCTCGATGAATAGCGCGGGTCAGCGGCGGCTGCGCCGCACCGTGCCGACGATCGCGACGACGAGCAGCAGCGCGAACCCGGTGCCGAGCGATTCACCGACGGAGTCCACGAAGCCCTGGCGGAGCACCAGCCAGCCGAAGAGGAACCAGCCGAGCAGCAGCGCGGCGACGAACGCGTAGCAGATCATGGTGGCCCGGGACACCGGGTCGGCCGTGTCGGCCGGAACCGGCGGTCGTGCGTGCTTCGCCTCGCTGTCGACCGTCATGAGCCCCTCCCCGTCAGATGGCTACCGACAGTTCCAGACTCGCACCAGATCGACACATGTGACAGGGGGGTCACCCCGGCTCCGCTCCGGAATGGCACGGCGGACCCACCCGGGGGACCGCCGGGTCAGGTGCCCGGGCGCCGGCCGAAGACGTGCACGCGCGTGCCGATCTTGCCCAACTCCCAGAGCGTGCGAACGTCCCGCGGCAGCAGGTTGACGCAGCCGTGCGAGCCGAGCGACTTGTCGTGGATGTAGGTCGTCGTCTCGTGGAAGCCCATGCCCTGGGTGAAGTGCTGCCAGTACGGCAGCCACACCTTGTACGGGCGGGACCATTCCTTCAGGTTGCGGGCGTTGACCGTGTAGGTGCCGGTCGCCGTCTGGAAGCCGGCCATGCCGGTGCGGGTGACGGTCGGCGGCATGACCACCCTGCCGTCCCGTATCGCCCAGACGGTCTGCAGGGTCAGGTCGACGCAGAACGTCGTGCCCTTGCCGGCCTTGCACTTGCCGGTGTCGGTCGCGGCCAGACGCCGCGCCACATCGGCCGTGGTGACCCCGGCGCGGCCCTCGGCCGGGCGGATGCCGTACCGCTGCTGGAACTTCTTGATCGCGACGCAGTCGGCTGCGGACTGCTTGCCGTCCACGGTGACCGGGCCGAACCCGCCCAGTTTGTCCAGGTGGGTTTCCACGTCCCGCTGCTTCTCGCCCTGCGGGCACCCCGACCGGGTCTTGGCAGCAGTCCTGGTCGAGCCCGAGGCGCTCGGGCTGGCCGAGGCGCTCGGGCTGGCCGAGGCGGTCGGCTTCGGCGTTTCGACCTCGGCGCTCTCGGTGACGCTCGGCGCTGGGGTCTCCGTCTGGTTCGGCCCGGGCGCGCCGCTCGCCCCCGTTTCGTTGCCCGCAACCCCCGCCAACTGCGGCCGGTCGGCCCCGGTCGCGTCAGGTTGCGGATCGAACGCACACGCACCGGCGCCGACCAGCGTGACGACTGCGATGGCGGCGAGCCGCATGATGACACGTCCGTGACCCATTGAGCCCTCCCCAAGGCAGCTATCGTCTCCCTAGACGCATGCAACTGCCGATACGGTTGCGGGAGCCGGAGATTTTCTCCAGTTCGTTACCTGCTTTTCGGCAGTCACCCCGCTGATCTGAGCAGCGGCCGTCGGTCATTTCCCGTGCAACACTGGAGGGTCTTCCACAGAAGGGGAACAGACCGTGAGCGGTGGACCGCTGATCGTGCAGTCCGACAAGACCCTGCTGCTGGAGATCGACCACCCGGACGCGCACGCCTGCCGGATGTCGATCGCCCCCTTCGCCGAGCTGGAACGCTCGCCGGAGCACGTGCACACCTACCGGCTGACCCCGTTGGGGCTGTGGAACGCCCGGGCGGCCGGCCACGACGCCGAGGGCGTGGTGGACGCGCTGCTGAAGTACTCCCGCTACCCGGTCCCCCACGCGCTGCTCGTCGACGTCGCCGAGACGATGGATCGCTACGGCCGGCTGCAACTGGTCAACCACCCCACCCACGGGCTGGTCCTGCACGCGTTCGACCGTGCCGTGCTGACCGAGGTGACCAAGAGCAAGAAGCTGGCCGGGATGTTCGGCGCCCGGGTCGACGAGGACACGATCGTGGTGCACCCGTCCGAGCGGGGCCGGCTCAAGCAGGGCCTGCTCAAGGTGGGCTGGCCGGCCGAGGACCTGGCGGGCTACGTCGACGGCGAGGCGCACGAGATCGACCTGGCCGAAGCCGGCAAGGACGGCAAACCGGGCTGGACACTCCGCTCGTACCAGCGCGAGGCGGTGGACCAGTTCTGGGCCGGCGGGTCGGGCGTGGTGGTGCTCCCCTGCGGCGCCGGCAAGACGCTCGTCGGCGCGGCGGCGATGGCCGAGGCCAAGGCCACGACGCTGATCCTGGTGACGAACACGGTCGCGGGACGGCAGTGGAAGCGCGAGTTGATCGCGCGCACGTCGCTGACCGAGGAGGAGATCGGCGAGTACTCGGGCGAGCGCAAGGAGATCCGCCCGGTCACCATCGCCACGTACCAGGTGCTCACCTCGCGGCGCGGCGGCACCTTCACCCACCTCGACCTCTTCGGCGCCCGCGACTGGGGCCTGGTCATCTACGACGAGGTGCACCTGCTCCCCGCGCCGATCTTCCGCTTCACCGCCGACCTGCAGGCGCGCCGCCGGCTCGGGCTGACCGCGACGCTCGTGCGCGAGGACGGGCGGGAGGGTGACGTCTTCTCCCTGATCGGGCCGAAGCGCTACGACGCGCCCTGGAAGGACATCGAGGCCCAGGGCTGGATCGCCCCCGCCGAGTGCACAGAGGTACGGGTCACGCTGACCGATGCCGAGCGGATGACGTACGCGACCGCCGAGCCGGAGGAGCGCTACCGGATGGCGGCGACCGCCCGCACCAAGCTGCCGGTGGTGAAGTCGCTGGTCAACAAGCACAAGAACGACCAGGTGCTGGTCATCGGCGGCTACATCGACCAGCTGCACGAACTCGGCGAATATCTCAACGCCCCGATCGTGCAGGGGTCGACCACCAACAAGGAGCGGGAACGTCTCTTCGACGCGTTCCGCTCCGGCGAAGTCTCCACCCTGGTCATCTCCAAGGTGGGCAACTTCTCCATCGACCTGCCCGAAGCGGCGGTGGCGATCCAGGTCTCCGGCACCTTCGGATCGCGGCAGGAGGAGGCGCAACGGCTGGGCCGGGTGCTGCGCCCCAAGGCCGACCGCCGGCAGGCGCACTTCTACACGGTCGTCTCCCGCGACACCATCGACACCGAGTACGCGGCGCACCGCCAGCGCTTCCTCGCGGAGCAGGGCTACGCGTACACGATCGTGGACGCGGACGACGTCCTGGCCTGACCGCCGGAGTCAGGCGGGCACCTCAGGGCCCCCGGCGAGCAGGTCGGCCATCAGGTCGCCCTGCTCGTCGACCCTGACCAGCACCTCGGCGGCGGTGAACTGGCGCACCGCGCCCTTCTTCCCCTTCGTGACGGCCTCCACCTCGGACCAGGTCAGCGGCGTCGACACCGAGGGCAACGGCTGCGCCCGCAGCGAGTACGGCGCGACCGTCGTCTTCGCCGCGCTGTTCTGACTCCAGTCGATGAAGACCTTGCCGGGGCGCAGCTTCTTCGCCATCTTCGACGTGATCGACTTGGGCGCGCTCCGCTCCAGCTCCTCGGCGACCCGCCGCACATAGCCGGCGACGACCTCGGCCGACTGCCGCCCCGACACCGGGGCGCAGAGCTGCATGCCCTTCTTCCCCGACGTCTTCGGATAGCTCGTGATCCCGTCGTCGGCCAGCCGGTCACGCATCAGCACGGCGACGGCGCAGCACTCCGGCAACCCGGCGGGGGCGCCGGGATCGAGATCGACCACGAGCAGGTCGGGGTCCGCGCCGATTTTCCACTGCGGAGAGTGCAGTTCGAGCGCGGCGAGGTTGGCGAGCCAGACGAGCGTCGGCAGGTCGTCGGCGACGACGTAGTCGACCGTCTCGCGATCCTTGGTCGAGCCGGGCGCCGGAAGCCGTTTCCGGCGCACCCAGTCGGGCGTGTTGGCCGGCGCGTTCTTCTCGAAGAACGACTGACCGTCGACGCCGTTGGGGAAGCGGATGCGGGTCAGCGCCCGGTCGCGGATGTGCGGCAGCAGAACGGGCGCGATCCGGCTGTAATAGTCGATCACCTCACCCTTGGTGAAGCCGACCGCCGGGTAGAGCACCTTGTCCAGGTTGGAGAGCTCGAGCTCACGGCCCTCGACCTCCACCCGGATCTTGTCAGCCGGCATCGTCCACGTCCTCGGGGGCCAGGTCGGGACGGAACCGTAGGAAACGCGGGAAGCGGAGTCGCCCGTCCGGCGTCCGCTGGCTGTACTTCACCTCTATCACGGTTTCCGGTCTTACCCAGATCGCGCCCCGGGCATCCTCGCGCGGCACCGGCACCGCGAACGGCGCGGTGGGCACGCGTAACGGCTCCAGGATCGCGAGCAGCTCCCGTTCGGCCACCGCCCCGATCCCCCCGCCGACCCGGCCCCGGAAGACCAGCCGGCCGTCCGGTGTCGGCACCCCCACCAACAGGCCGCCGATCTTGCGCGCACCCGGACGCCATCCGCCGATCACGAAGTCCCGGGTCAGCTCCAGCTTGACCTTCACCCAGTCCGGCGTGCGCAGGCCGGCGCGGTAGGCCGAATCCAGCCGCTTCGCGACCACCCCTTCCAGACCGTGCTCCTCGGCGGTCGCCCAGGTCGCCGCCCCGTCGGTGAAGCTCGGCGGCACGGCCCATCGCGGCCCGGCGAGACCGAGCTCCTCCAGCGCGGCGCGTCGGTCGCGGTAGGACCACGCGGAGAGGTCGGCGCCGCGGAGCCGCAGCAGATCAAAGATCATGTACGTCACCGGCAGCGTCGCCGCCAGGCGGCCGGCCCGCCCCGGTTCCCGGACGTGCATCCGCTCGGCGAGCGCGGTGAACGACGGCACCCCCTTGTCGGTGAGGACCACGATCTCGCCGTCGAGCAGCGCGTCGTCCACGCCCGCCGCGAGCGGCGCCAGCTCGGGATATGCGGCGGTGATCTCGGTGCCGGAGCGGGCGTAGAAGCGGCCGGCGCCCCCGGCCAGGTCGGCGACGGCCCGTACGCCGTCCCACTTGAACTCGTAGCCCCAGCCGGCGCCAACGGGCAGCTCACCGGTCGTGGCGAGCATCGGCTTGAGCGGCACGCCGGACACGCCCTCACTGTAGATCGACAGCGAAGTGCTCGCGTCCGGTTCGTTTCAATGCGACCCTGTCAATACCGGGCTGACCAGGAAGTTCGGCGGGGGTTCCGGATGGTCGCGGTGGGCCTGCCCCACCCGGTTGGGTAAGGAGTGGGGATGCGGGCTATCTGGAAGGGTGCCGTCTCGTTCGGTCTGGTGTCCATCGCGGTACGGCTGTACTCCGCGACGGAGGAGAAGGACATCAGGTTCCACCAGGTGCACCGCGAGGACGGTGGGCGGATCCGCTACAAGCGCACCTGCTCGGTCTGCGGCGAGGAGGTCAGCTTCGACGACATCGCCAAGGGCTACGACATCGGCGGCGGCGAGATGGTCATCCTGACCGACGAGGACTTCGCCGAGCTGCCGCTGACCACCTCGCGCGCGATCGATGTTCTGGAGTTCGTTCCCGCGGAGCAGGTCGACCCGATTCTCTACAACAAGGCCTACTTCCTGGAGCCGGAGGGCGCCGCCACCAAGCCGTACGTGCTGCTGCGCGACGCGCTCACCGACTCGGACCGGGTGGCGATCGTCAAGGTGGCGCTCCGGCAGCGGGAGCAGCTCGCCACGCTGCGGGTGCGCGAAGGGGTGCTGCTGCTCAACACGATGCTCTGGCCCGACGAGGTGCGCACCGCCGACTTCGGCTTCCTCGACGAGGACATCCAGGTGCGCCCGCCCGAGTTGGCGATGGCGAGCTCGCTGATCGACTCGATGGCCGGCGAGTTCCAGCCGGACGAGTACAGCGACAACTACCGGACGGCGCTGCAGGAGGTGATCGACGCCAAGGTGGAGGGGCGGGAGATCGTCCAGCCCGAGGAGGTCGAGGAGGCACCGGCGGCGGCGGTGGACCTGATGGCCGCGCTGCGCGCCTCGGTCGACCGGGCTCGGGCGGCGCGCGGCGAAGCGCCGTCGGAGGGGGCGAAGGAGCCGACGCCGATCTCCTCGGCGAAGTCGGCGAAGAAGGCCGCGCCGGAGAAGAAGGCCGCGCCGGAGAAGGCGGCGCCCGCCAAGAAGGCGACCCCGAAGAAGACCGCGGAGAAGAAGGCGGCGCCGGCCAAGAAGGCCGCATCCAAGGCCACCGAGAAGAAGCCGGCGAGCAAGGCGACGAAGAAGGCCGCCGAGCCCGCCAAGAAGACGGCGCGCAAGTCCGCCTGACCATCCTTGCCGATCTTGCAGTTGTGGTGCGCGGCAGGTCGGGACAGACCGGCCGTGCGCGGCACCACAACTGCAGGATCGCGCTAAATGCAGGGAGCGGTCAGCCGCGGCCGAGCTTCTGGGTGGGCTTGATCTTCACGATCACGCGCACCTCGCCGGGCTGCGCGTACGGGTAGGTCTCCTGACCCAGGTACTTCTTCGCCATCTTGTTGATGTGCTGGTCGGCGCCCTCCTCGGTCATCTCGACCGTCCCCTTGATCCAGAGGGTCCGCATGTCGTCGGCCTTGTCGGCGACCGAGAGCGCCACCACGGGGTTGCGCGCCATGTTGTTGTACTTCTTCCGGCCCCGGACCGTGTTGAACACGATGTTCTCGCCATCGGTGTCCACCCACACGGGCGTGACGTGCGGCGTGCCGTCCGGCTCGATGGTCGCGATGTGTGCGAGCTGCGCTTCCTGGAGCAGGGCCAGGTCCACTTCGGTGAGGATCGCCATGGTCAAAACCTACCGGTGATCCGCTGCCGGATGTTCCCGGATTGCCGGGCTCCACCATCCGGGCGACGCCGTCGCGGGCGGCGGATCATCGGCCGTTGCTGATGCCTGCCCGCCGCCCACCCGACGTCGATGACGTCCGGTCGTTCAGCCGGCGAAATGCCGGACGTCGAGACCACCCTCGGCGTAGCTGGCCCGCAGCCGCTTCTTGTCGAACTTGCCGACCGACGTCTTCGGCACCGCCTCGATGAACGCCCACCGCTCGGGGAGCTGCCACTTCGCGACCCGTTCCCCGAGGAAGTCCCGCAGCTCGTCGGCGGTGACCGTGGCCCCTTCCCGGACCACCACGGTCGCCAGTGGCCGCTCATCCCACCGTTCATCGGGTACGCCGACCACGCACGCCTCCAGCACCGCCGGATGCGCCATCAGCTCGTTTTCCAGCTCGACGGAGGAGATCCACTCGCCGCCGGACTTGATGACGTCCTTGGCCCGGTCGGTGAGGGTCAGGTAGCCATTGGCCGAGAGGGTGCCGACGTCGCCCGTACGCAGCCAACCGTCGCGGAACTTCTCCGGGTCGGGCTCGTCCTCACCGACGTACCGGCCGGTGATCCACGGTCCGCGGACCTCCAACTCGCCGACGGCCTCGCCGTCGGCGGGCATCTCCTCGCCGAGCGGCCCGACGATCCTCGCGCCGACGCCGGCCGGCACCCGCCCCTGCGTGTAGCGGTAGCGCCACGCCTCGTCCCCGGTCGCCCCGGCCGGCGGCCGGGAGACCGACCCGAGCGGCGACATCTCGGTCATCCCCCAGGCGTGGATGACCTGGATGTTGTGCCGTTCGGCGAAGGCGTGCATCAGCGCGGGCGGACACGCCGCGCCGCCGACGATCGCCTCCTTGACGGACGAGGTGTCGGTGGGGTTGGCGTCGAGGTAGGCGAGGAGATCGTTCCAGATCGTCGGCACCGCGGCGGCCAGCGTGGGCCGCTCCGTCGCCATCATCGCCGCGATGGGCGCGGCCTGGAGAAAGCGGTCCGGCATGATCAGCGACGCGCCGGAGATGAACGCCGCGTACGGCAGCCCCCACGACATCGCGTGGAACATCGGCACGATCGCCAGCTCGCGATCGGCCGGGCCGAGCCCGAAGCCCTCCGGCATGCACACCTGCAACGAGTGCAGCCAGATCGACCGGTGCGAGTAGGCCACGCCCTTGGGGTTGCCGGTGGTCCCGGAGGTGTAGCAGAGCGCCGCGGCGTCACGCTCGTCGACCTCGGGCCAGTCGAACCGCTCCGGCTTGTCGGAGAGCAGCTCGGCCCAACTGTGTACGGCGATCCGCCCGCCGCCGGCGGCCAGCAGCGGGGCCGGGTCGCCGCCGCCCACCACGACCACGTGTTCCACCGTCGTCATCTCGGGCAGCACCTTGGCCAGCAGCGGGATGAGCGTGGCGTCGACCAGCACCACGCGGTCCTCGGCGTGGTTGGCGATGTAGGCGATCTGGTCGGGGAAGAGCCGGATGTTGAGCGTGTGCAGGACGGCGCCCATGCTCGGCACCGCGAAGTAGGCGACCAGATGCTCGACGTTGTTCCACATGAAGGTGGCGACCCGCTGGTCGCCGGTGACTCCGAGATCGTCGCGGAGCGCGTGCGCGAGCTGCGCCGCGGCGACGCCGACCTCGGCGTACGTCATCCGGCGCGGTTCCGCGCCGGTCCAGGTGACCACCTCGGCGTCGGCGTGCACCGTGCTGCCGTGCGCAAGGATCCGGGATACCTGCAGGGGGGCGTCCATCATCGTGCTACGCATGGGTAACAAGGTAGTGGGCCAGGTCACACGAGTGAAAGAGCCACGCGGCCGATAGCGCCCCGCAGCCGCGGCTGACCACCGGGGAGTTGTCCGTCGATAGCGCGGCCGTCCCGTTGCGGGCGCTTTAAGGTGATCGGCGTGACGAGCATCGGTTGGGAAGAGTCGTACCTCGGTCAACTGCGGGCGCTGGCCGGTGACCGCACGCTGATGTTCACCGGGGCGCGCGGGGTGCTCCGCGACGACGCCGGCCGGGTGCTCTTGATCGAGCGAAGCGACAACGGCCACTGGGCGATGCCGGCGGGCGCGATGGAGCTCGGCGAGTCGATCTCGGAGTGCGCCGCGCGGGAGGTGCGGGAAGAGACCGGCCTGCGGGCCGGGAAGGTCACCCCGTTCGCGCTCTACACCGGCGCCGATTACACCGTCACCAACATGTACGGCGACACCTACCAGCTCTTCGTGGTCGCCTTCCGGATCGACGACTGGGATGGCGAGCTGACCCGGGTCACCGACGAGACCACGGACGCGCGGTTCTTCGCGCCCGACGCGCTGCCGACACCGGTCTCCCCCACCGTGCTGGAGACCCTCGCCGATCTCGCCACCTTCGAAAGCACCGGGCAGCTGCTCCTCAAATAACCGTTGATCATGGGCATACGCGCCATCCGACCGCCCGGTATGTCGCGCGTATGCCCATGATCAACGCGGTAGGCGGCGTCAGATCATCGTCTGCGCCTTGGCCTCCATGTCGGTGGCCGCCTCGTCGCCGGACTCGTCTTCGAGCGACTTCCCGGACGGGTCGGCGGGGCCGCCGCGCAGCTCACGGTCGGGCAGTGCCACGGTGACGACGATCGCGACGATCGCGACCAGCCCCGTGACCAGGAAGACCGTGTGCAGCGAGTCCACGAAGGCGGCCTGGATCGCGTCGCGGACCGGCGCGGGCAGCGCCAGGATGCGCGACGGCTCGTTGATCGAGATGTTGGCGCCGCCCTCGGCCGCCACCTGCTGGGCCTGCGCGGGCGGAAGCTGCGCGATCGCGGCGGGCATCCGCTCCGCGAGCGTGGAGGTGAGCCGCGTCGAGAGCACCGTGCCGAGGATCGCGACGCCGAACGAGCCGCCCAGCGACCGGAAGAACGTCGCCGCCGAGGTGCCCGCGCCGAGATCCTTCACCGACACGGCGTTCTGCACGGCGAGGATCAGCGACTGCATGCACAGGCCGAGGCCGACACCGATCACCACCATGTAGATGAACGCGATCCAGAGCGAGGTGTCCACCTGTAGTTGGGTGAAGAGCAGCATGCCGACGAAGAGCACCACCGAGCCGGCGACCGGGAACCACTTGTAGCGCCCCATCTTGCTCATCGCCCGACCGGAGAGGATCGAGGTGACGATGATGCCGGCCATCATGGGCAGCATCAGCATGCCGCTGCGGGTGGGCGAGGCGCCCTTGACGATCTGCAGGTAGAGCGGGATGAAGATGATCGACCCGAACATGACCAGACCGAGCACGAAGCCGGCGAGGTTGGCCAACGCGAACGTCGGGCTGCGGAAGAGACCGAGCGGCAGGATCGGCTCGGCGACCCGCCCCTCCTGCAGCAGGAAGAGGACGCTGAGCACCGCGCCGGCGACGAAGAGCCCGATGATCGTCGGCGAACCCCAGGCGTACTCGTTGCCGCCCCAGCTCAGCGCGAGCAGCAGGCAGCTCACCCCGGCCACCAGCAGCCCGGCGCCGATCCAGTCGATCGCGTGCTCCCGGCGCTGGAACGGGATCAGCCGCATGACCCGGTAGCAGACCACGATGGCGAGGATCGCGAGCGGCACGTTGATGTAGAAGATCCAGCGCCAGTTGTGCTCGGCGAAGTAGCCGCCGACGAGCGGGCCGGCCACCGATGACAGGCCGAAGACCGCCCCGAAAAGGCCCTGGTAGCGGCCGCGCTCGCGGGGCGAGACGACGTCCGAGATGATCGTGAAGGCCAGCGTCATCAGACCGCCGGCGCCGATCCCCTGGATGCCGCGCGTGATGATCAACTGGAGCATGTCCTGCGACATGCCGGCCAACAGTGAGCCGATCAGGAACGTGACGATCGAGAAGAGGAACACCGGACGGCGTCCGTACAGGTCGGCCATTTTGCCGTACAGCGGCGTCGACGCGGTCGACGCGAGCAGGTACGCGGTCACCACCCACGAGTAGTGGTTGATGCCGCCCAGCTCGCCGACGATCGTCGGCAACGCGGTGCCCACGATGGTCTGGTCGAGCGCGGCCAACAGCATGCCGGTCATCAGCCCGACCATCAGCACCAGAATCTGCCGATGGCTGAGCTTCGGTTGGACGTCCGCCACGGTTGTCGTCATTTCGCCTCTTCCTCTTCTGCCCCTGGGCGACTGCCCGCGGGAACCGATCCCCCGTAAGGAACGGCGATCGAGTTGTTGAGCCGGGCGAAGAGCCGGGTGAACTCCCGGCGCTCCTCCGGTGTCCAGTCAGCCAGCAGCTCCCGCAGGGCGCCGACCCAGGTCTGGCGGTGACGCGCGAATGCCTCACGTCCAGTCTCGGTCGCCGCGATGACGCATGCCCGCCGATCCGCCGGATCGGGGGTCCGCGAGACCAGTCCCGCCGTCTCCAGGGCTGCGACCTGCCGGCTCACCGTCGACAGATCGAGTGCGAGGCCCTCGGCGAGCACGGTGAGCCGGGCCGCCCCGGCCCGGACGAGGCGGGCCAGCAGCGTGTACGCGGCGCGCTCCAGCGCCGGGTCGAACGGCAACCGTTGATAGAGCCGGTGGCTGTGCCGGTAGAACTCGCCGATGAGCTGTCCGATGACGACGTACTCGTCGTCTGATCCGGACTGCCGATCCATGCGCACCTCATCGGAAAGAACTTGTTTGATACAAGCAGTTTGTCACCGACAGTCACTCGTGACACTCGAAATACGGTGTGATCCGGAGCATGCGAAATCGCGTCCACACCGCCCGACTCCCCCGACGATCAAGGGCGTATTCACACAGATTGATCTCCAATCATGTGAATACGCCCTTGATCGACGCGGTACTCCTTGATCGGCCAGGCGGCACGCGTCAGTGCCGGCCCTCCGCGAACTCTTCCACGATCGTGGCGCAGAAGGCGGGCAGATCCTGCGGGTTCCGGCTGGTGACCAGACCGTTGTCGACGTGGCACGTCTCGTCCACCCAGGTCGCACCCGCGTTGGTCAGGTCCGTACGCAGACTGGGCCAGGAGGTCACGGTCCGCCCCTCGACCACACCCGCCTCGATCAGGGTCCACGGGCCGTGGCAGATCGCGCCCACCGGCTTACCGGCGTCGAAGAACGCCCGGACGAAGCGCACCGCGTCGGCGTCCGCCCGCAGGAAATCGGGGTTGGCCACGCCGCCGGGAAGCACCAGCGCGGCGTAGTCGGCCGGGTCGGCGTCGGCGACCGCCTTGTCCACCTCGTACGTGTTCGACTTGTCCAGGTGCTGGAACGCCTGGATCGAGCCGGGCTTCAGCGAGATCAGCTCCGCCTGCCCACCGGCCTTTTCCACCGCTTCGCGCGGCTTCGTGTACTCGACCTCTTCCACCCCGTCCGTGGCCAGAAAAGCGATCCGCTTGCCGTCAAGTGCTGCCATCTTCACCATCTCCTCACTGACGCCGCGACGACGCGGCGCCGGACATACCTACCGGTTCTCATCCCCGGCCCGCTGCGGCGGCAAACCGCGCGGCGTTTGAGGTGACCGCACGCGGGCACCCGCCGGGCATGGCGCAGTGGTCAATCGGGCCGCGGCAACTCGCCGCGATGGTGGACGACTGGTCGGGGCGGCACGTCCTCGTCGTCGGGGACGCGATGCTCGACGAGTGGCGCTTCGCCACCTCGGAACGGCTCTGCCGGGAGGCGCCGGCCCCCGTACTCACGCTTCTGCGGCGGCAGGCGGCCGGCGGGGGCGCGGCGAACACGGCCGTGAACGTGGCCGCGCTCGGCGGCCACGCCGTGCTGGTTGCCCCGGTCGGCGCGGACCCGGCGGGCGACCAGTTGCACGACTGCCTGGAACGGGCGGAAGTGGTAAACCGGACGGTGACGCAGCCGGGGCGGGCGACGCCGGTGAAACGGCGGCTGCTCGCCGCCGACCAGATCCTGGTGCGCGAGGACTCCGGCGGCGACGCGGGGCCACTGCCGGACGAGACGGTACGGCGACTGCTCGGCGCGCTGATGGGCGCAACCGAGGAGCTTGCGCCCCGGCCGGCGTTGGTGGTCTGCGACTACGGGCTGGGCGCCCTCCCCGAGCCGGTCCGCCGGTGGCTCGTCGAGCATCGCGACCTCTTCGGCACGGTGACCCTCGACGGCCACGACCTGCGCCGCTGGGGTGGGCTGGCGCCGACCGCCGTCACCCCCAGTTTCGGCGAGGCCGCGCTGCTACTCGACCGCCCATGGCCGGCCGGGGACCGGGTGCGGAGCGCGGAGTCCTCGCTGGAGGAGCTACGCGAACGCAGTGGGGCGACGGTCGTGGCGGTGACCCTCGACGTGGACGGCGCCGTGGTCGGCGACGGCGGGGGAAGGCCGCATCGCAGCCACGCGGTGCCCGCGCCGGCCAGTCACGCGGTCGGGGCCGGCGACGCGTACGTGGCGGCGCTCACCCTGGCACTCACCACGGCGGCGCCGCTGCCGGTCACCGCCGAGGTCGCGCAGCTCGCCGCCGCCGCGACCCTCGCCGACACCGGGACCTGCGTCTGCGACCGGAACGCGCTGCTGACGGCCGCCGACCCGGCGGTCACCGACGCCGTCGGCCTGGCCCAGCGGGTACGCCGGCAGCGCGAGCGGGGAGCCCGGATCGTCTTCACCAACGGCTGCTTCGACGTGCTGCACCGGGGACACGTCCGCTATCTGGAGGAGGCAGCGGCGCTCGGCGACGTGCTGGTGGTCGCGGTCAACTCGGACGGGAGCGTCCGCCGGCTCAAGGGCCCGGACCGCCCGGTGAACCCGGTCGAGGACCGGGTCGCGGTGCTCGCCGCGCTCTCCTGCGTCGACCAAGTGGTGGTCTTCGAGGACGACTCGCCGGCCAGCCTCATCACCGCGATCCGTCCCGACGTCTACGTCAAGGGCGGCGACTACCCGCCGGAGCTGGTACCGGAAGCGCCGCTGGTGCGGCGACTCGGCGGGGAGGTGCGCAGCGTCGGATACGTTCCCGACCGCTCCACCTCGGCGATCATCGACCGCATCCGCGCCGACGGCGCCGGACGCGACCCGGCGCACCACGCGAGGGGGCCGACGTGACGCGGCCGTTGGAGACGGGGGAACCGGTGGCGTTCCGGGCACCCCGGTTGCTCGACGTGCTCATCCCGACCCGCAACCGGCCGACCGAGCTCGCCACGACCCTGTCCGGGCTGGCCGCGCAGCGCGGACCCGCCGGTTTCGGCGTCGTGGTCAGCGACCAGTCCGACGACGGCCCCGCCTGGGCGGATCCGGCCGCCGCGACGCTGGCCCGGGTGCTGCGGCACACCGGGCATCCGGTGCTGCTCACCCGGCATCTGCCGCGTCGGGGGCTGGCCGAACACCGGGCCGCTCTGCTCGACCGTTCCAGCGCCCGCTTCGTGCTCCTCCTCGACGATGACGTCTGGCTCGAACCGGGGACCGTCGAGCGGTTGCTCACCGCCATCCGGGAGCTGCGCTGCGGATTCGTCGGCAATGCCGTACACGGCTTGTCCTATCTGGATGATGAGCGCCCGGACCAGCACGGCGGGTACGAGGAGTGGGCGGGGCGGCCGGCGCCCGAGGACGTCCGCCCCGGCACGCCGGAGTGGGAGCGGGCCCGCATCCACCCCGCGGCGAACCTGCTGCACGTGACCCGCAAGTTGGGGCTGGCGCCGGGCGAGTGGCGGGCGTACAAGGTGTCCTGGATCGGCGGCTGCGTGCTGTTCGACCGGGCGAAGCTGGTCGCCACGGGCGGATTCGACTTCTGGTCCCGGGTGCCCGCCAACCATCAGGGCGAGGACACGACGGCGCAGCTCGCCGTCATGCGTCGGTACGGCGGCGCCGGCATCGTGCCCAGCGGCGCCTACCACCTGGAGACGCCGACCACGGTGACCGACCGCGGCATCGAGTGCTGGCAGGTGGTGCTCGCCGCCGAGCCGGCGACGGAAGGAGCGACACCATGACCACGACGTTCGCCCCCCGCACCACCGTGTGGCAGATGGAGCAGGCGGTGCTGCGTACCCTCGCCGAACGGCTGCCCTCCGGCGAGGCCGCGCTGCTCGCGGGCGCCCTGCCCCCGGCGCTGGCCCCGAACGCGCAGGCCGACGGCCCCACACCGCAACGCTTCGACGCGGCCGAGTTGCTGCGGCGGGTGCGGGCCCGGGCCGGCCTGCGCGGCGCCGCCGACGACGAGGTACGCGACGGTGTCGCCGCGACGCTCGAACGGTTGCTCGTGCTCTGCCCGGCGGCGGTGCTCTACAAGGTGCAGGTGCCGCTACCGGACGACATCCGCGGGCTCTTTCCCGAGCCGGTACGGCTGCGCGCCGCCGGAACGCGTTAGGTCTTCGACCGCTTCCAGCACCTCGGCGACGGGCACATCGGCGACGAAGGAGTCGCGGTGCGCGCAGCCGTCGCCGGCGCGGCAGGCGTAGAGGTCACGGGTGCAGTCCTCGCCGCAGACGGGACAGTGGATGGTCCACGAGGTGAGCGCCCGGTGCCGGCCCCGCAGCGGCGTCGCCACCGTGATCATGTTGCCGATCCAGAAGATGCCCACGGTCGGCGTGCCCACGGCGGCGGCGAGGTGCAACGGGCCGGTGTCGTTGGCGACCACCACGGCGCAGTCGGCGTAGAGGCCGGCGAGCCCGCCGAGCGACAGCGCGTCGACGAGCGGCCGGACGGGGGTGTGTGCCGCCGCACACACCTGCTCGACCAGGGCACGCTCCTCCCCCGTACCGGTGAGGACCACCTCGAAGCCCATCGCGGCGAGCGCGTCGGCGACCGCGGCGAAGCGGTGCGTCGGCCAGCGCCGCCGGGAATCCGTCACCCCCGGGTGCAGCGCCACGCGGGGACGGACCGGGAGACCCGCCACCGCACGGGCCTCCGCCCGGTCTCCGTCGGTCGCCGGGAGCGTCGGCGTCAACGTCACCGGAACCGCGCCGACCAGCGCCACTGCCTCCAGGTAACGGATCACCTCGGGCTGGTAGAAGACGTACCGGATCCACCGGTCGAGCGGCGGCGCGTCGGTGGCGCGCAGGCCCGCGGTGAGCCGCGCGCCGAGCGCCGACACCAGCGGGTTGCTGTGGCGGCCGCCGCCGTGCAGTTGCAGCGCGAGGTCGAAGCCCTCCCCGCGGGCCGCGGACACGAACCCGTCCATCGTCGCCGGCGGCTCGGCGTCCACTGCCGCACGGACGCCTTCCGCGGGGGGCACGACCAGCACCCGGTCCACGGGGGACGGACGACCGGTGAGCCATCGGGCATGCCAGGGCGCGCCGAGGAGAACCATCTCCGCCGAGGGGTATGCGGCCCGCAGCGCCTCCAGTGCGGGAAGCACGAAGAGGAAATCGCCCAGCGCGTTGGCGCGCAGCACCGCGATCCGGCTGACGTCGGGCACCAGCCCCTGCGGTGGCCCGGTCATCGGGCGGTTGAGCCGCCCTCGTGCCGGCGGAGGTCGGCCTCGCCCGCGTGCGGGTGGTGCATCTCCCGGTCGGCTGCGGGGTCGATCCGGCCGGGCGTCATGGTCGCGTGCGGGGGGTCGTGGTCGTCGACCGTCGTACGGCGGCGGTTCGCCACACCCGCGGCGGACCTCGCGCTGTCGTACGCCGGGCGGCCCACCGTGATGGAGCGGCGGCTCGCCGGCCCCCGCGGCAACGTCACGGTCAACAGGCCGTGATCCATCACGGCGTCCACGCGCTCGGCGTCGACGTCCGCCGGGAGCCGCACCTGATACTCGAAGCCGCGCTGGACCGAGCCGGTTCCGGGCATGCCGTTGTCGGCGTTCACCTCCGCCTCGGAGCGCGCCCGGATGCTGAGCTCCCCGCCGGCGACCTCGACCGCCACCTCCTCCGGCGCCACCCCCGGCAGTCGCGCGGTGACCCGCCAGCCGCCGTCACTGGGCTCCATGTCGACGTCGTGCGGGGCGCGCCGGCCGATGAGCCGACCGAGTTGCGTGCCAAGCCCCTGCAGGTTGCCGAGTACATCGATTGCGCGGTCCATCGCCGACCGCTGTCCCGGATCGCTCATCGGACACCTCCCAGCCGGCGGAGCCCGAGCCGGAACCGCACCAGCATCGGATGCGCCGGGTGCGCCAGAACCTTGAGATGGTTCGCCATGCTCACCCCCGCCAGCGTGTCGCGCTCCTGACGGCCGCGTACCCGGGTCACCTGCCAGCAAACCTGGCGCAGCCCTCGTCCCTGCCGCAGGCTGGGGCGCAGAAGCTCGCGGCGAGGTCCAGCGTCGGCTCCATCCGGAGCACGAGCTCGTGGTCCGCCTTGTTGACGATGACCGGGTCGACGACGATCACCGACCGTCCGGCGGCGAGCAGCGCGCCGATCCGCGCCACGAAGACGTCCAGGTCGGCGCCGGGCCGGGCGGCGAGCGCCTCCAGTTTGACGCGCTCGCGTGTGTCGGGTGAGGAGGACGCGTCCCGGCGGCGCCCGGCTGCCGCGTTCGCCGTGCGTGGCTAGCCGACGATCGTGCGGTGGCGAGCGCTCGCGAGGCGAGCCGGCGACGCCGCGTCGGGCGCATTCGTTCGGCGAGACGTACGTCCCGGCGGCGCGTCCGCGGGAATGATCAGCTGCCGGGGCCGGCGAAATCGATCTTCTGCTTGACCACGGCGTCGATCTCCTCGCAGCTCAGCAGCTCAACCGAGTTGGCGATGCTACCGCCGTCCGCGTTGACGTGAATCGTCAACGCCATCACGGCCTTCACGTCGGGCAGCTCGCACACGAGGTAGAGATCCTCTTCACCGAGGCTGAAATAGAACGACTCCAACTTGCCCCCGAGGCTCCCGACCACCTTCGCGGCAGCGTCCCTCCGGGCAGTCCCGCCCTCCTTGAGGAGCCCTTTGAGCCCGTCCTGCGTGTAACTCGCCTTGATCAGGAACCTGGCCATCCGGTCCACCTCCGAGTCGGGCCGCTTTCGCCGCTCCACGCCCTCCACCGCCGCAACGTGTCACTCACGGTAACCGGGCGGCACGCACGGACGTGGACTAATCGATTGGCGTTACGCCGGAGTCACGAACCAACATCCGCTGGAAGCGCGGCGAGGACGTTGGCGGCGCGGCAAGGATGAGTGGATGCCCGGTGTTGTGACCTTCTCCCGTATCGATCAATCGCCCGGCGTCGCTCCGCCCAGACGCGGAGCGGCCCGGTCCCCGAGGGGAACCGGGCCGCTGCGCGAGCGCGCCTAACGGCGGGTCTTGGGCAGGTCGAACTGGTCGGCGGCGACGCAATCGCGCTGGTTGCCGATCGCATCCGGCCCGAGCCGCTTGAGCACCGCGCGGGCGCGGGCACGCCCGAGGTTCCAGGCGTACCAGGGGTCGGACTCGGCCAGGTCGTCGGCGGTCCAGCTGAGGGTGCATCGGCGTACCGGGTCCGGCAGGTCGGCGAGGGCCGGCGTGGCGTCGGCGGAGAGCGCCCGCAGGTACCAGGCGTCGATCTTGCCGGCCTGCTCGTAGCGGGCGATGTTGCGGCGGGCCGCGTAATCCTCGGGGTTGATCACCGCCAGGCTCAGCAGCATCGCCACCGCGAGCCCCACCGTCAGGCGCGGGATCCAGCCGCCCCGCCAGCGAATTCCGGCGACCATGATCATCAGGAAGACGGTACCGAGCAGCAGCTCGAACGCCATCACGAAGATCCGCTCCCCGGTGAAGCTGTACACCTTCTGGTACGTGTACATCCGGGACAGCGCCGACACCACGATGACGATGCCGAGTGCGCTGAGCAGGCCGAGCAGGATACGCAGCAGCACCCGTTCGACCGGCCGGTCACGCCGAGCCCAGCGGGTCACCCCGGCCAGCACTGCCACCGTCAGCATGGTGACCATGACGAGTTGCCAGAAGCCGCTGCGGGCGTACTCCGCATAGCTCAGGCCGGCGTTCCGCAGCACGTGCCGCTGCCCGCCGAAGAGCACGGTGAACTGCACGGCGACGAAGCCCCCGAAGAGTGCCGTCAGGGCGGTGATGGGCAGTGCCCATTCAACGAGACCCAAACTGCGGGTGGCCGGCTTGTCCACTGCGGACAGGTCGGGCGGAGCGGTGATCGTGTAGATGGCCGCGACGGCGATCAGGCCACCCACGGCCAGCAGGAAGAGCCACTGGAACGTGGTGCTGATGCTGATCTCCGGGACGAGCGCGCCGAGCATCAGCGAGAAGGCGGCGTCGGCCGATGAGAGCAACGCGCCGAAGACGACCAGCACAACCACGGTGGCGGCCACTGAGCCCACGACGCGGCGTACCAGGCCGGGGTTGACTGGCGCCTGGCTGTGTTTGCGGACCCACGGCAGCCCCCGAAACGCCGCCATCGGCACGGCCACCAGGCTGAACAGAATTGAGCGTACGAGCCGGCCGCCCACGATCGCCAACGCCGTACAGCACAACGCCCCGAGGACGCAGAACGTCACCAGCCACCAGGCGTTGCGGAAGGCCAGCACCGCGAGCAGCGCGAGCGCGGCCACCGCCCACCCGACCCGGACCCACCGCTCGGCACGAGGAAGCTCAGCGGCGCTGCGTCGCACGGCGGCGACGACACCGACGGTCATGATCAGCCAGCCGAGGAACCAGCCGATGCCGGTCCGGCCCAGCGGCACGAAGAACGCCAGCCCCAGCGCCCCGGCGAGGATCGCCGCCGGAGTGGTCCAGTTCCGTACGGCCGCCGGCCCGGGCCAGGCGCGCTCGAAGAACGACGGTGGCCTGGGCACCGGTCGGAAGGGGTACGGCGGGCCCGGCGGCGGAAAGCCGGGGATACCACTCTGGTGCGGCATCGGTCGTGGCCCGGGAAGCGTCAATGATCCCGCCGGCGGCACCGGCCCGGCCTGGACCCCTCCCCGCGGCGTCGACGAGGATGGAACCTCGGCGGCGGCAGGCGCTGTCACCGGGGCCGGGTCTGACGCGGGTGACTTGTCCGCCTCGGCCGTTGAGCCGGCCGCCTGCGGCGCTGGCGCTTCGGTCGCCGCGGTCACCGCGGACGCGGTCGGCTTCGCCGCTGCCGTCACGGTGGCGGTGGCGGTGGCGGTGGCGGGTTCCGCCGGCGGTGTCGTCCCGGATCCGGCCGGAGCTGCTGCCGTCGCATCGGACCGGACCGCCAACGTCGGCCGCGGATCGGTCGGTCGGCCCGGCGTGGAGTCGGCGGCCGGCTGCGCCGGCACCATCGGCAGGAAGATCGCATAGCCCTGGGTTCCACTGGGGACGGTCACCGGGATCGCCCAGGCGGGCTGGCCCTCCGTGCCGGGCCATACGATCGACGGAAGCCCGTCGGTGGATGGCATGACCAGCAGGTGGGGCGTCGCCGTAGCGGGGACCTCGTCGCCCGTCGCCTCGGAGGCTGAGGAGCGGGCGGTTGGTGGCAGCTCAGACACCGCAACCTCCTAGATCGAATCGATGGGGCCACTCTAGGGGCAAACGCAAGCCCCGGTGGCCCACCGATCGGCAATGATCCACTGCCCCTGCGGTAAACCCGGCCATCCGGACACGGTGGATCTGCCGTCACCTGATGTCTGAGGAGTGGCCGGGTCTGACCGGGGACCGGACGCTTAGCGTCGGCTGCCCGGCTTGCGCTTGGCGCGGCTCGTGAACCTGCGTACGGACTGCACCCTCGGCGAGTTCCGCCCTTGCCGCAGGTGCCCGGATAGCGCGGTTAGCTGGCTCGAATGTTGTCCCGGTACCAGCGGCGCCCGTGCCAGCGCTGATAGTTCCAGGCCGTCGTCGCCATCGGGCCCCGGCGGTGCAGCCAGAAACCGCGCGGCGGAACGAGCGCCGGCTGCTTGCGTCCCAGGGTGACGTCGGCGGACACGACCCCCTCGCCGTCACGCCAACTCCGCTCCGCGAGCACCGTGCCATCGGCGTCGGTGATGAGCGTCGCGCCTTCGAAATGGCCTCGGTAGCGCATTGGCATCCACGGCATCGCGCATTCCAGGGCGCCGGCATGCGCGGCGTGCACCACCGGCGCGCCGACGTGGCGCGCGAAGGTTGCCGCCGCCGCCCGCGCCGTGGTCTCGTTATCGCTCTCCCACCGGCGGAACAGCGAACGCGGCGCCCATTGTGGGACAGACCACCAGCCCGACCCCGCCATCACCACGTCGACCCGCTCGCGCAGGCGATGCGCGGTCTGCGTCCGCATGAGCTCCCAGCACATCGCCGCGCCGACCGTGTGCGTACCGGCGTTGAGCACGCCGTCGTCGTCTCCCCCGACGTAGAACGCGTTCTCCCACATCGTCGGCAGGTCCTTGTCGTGGGCACCGATGACGCCGTCCGGGCCCGCGAGCAGATACTTGTTGCGGACGTGCCCGTCCGTATCCGCGCACATGAACGAGCCCCCGACCAATGCCCCGTACTTCGCGGCCAGAGAGGTCAGCAGCGCCGTCGCCGCGCCGTCGATCGGCAACGCGGTGTTGGCGAGACGCTCGTCGAAGCCGATGCCGGTGGGGAAGAATTCGGGCAGCGCGATGATCTTCGCGCCCGCTTCGCCCGCACGTGTCGCGAGGCGCTCACACGCGGCCAGGTTCGCGTCCACATCGGCGAGAACCGCTTCGAGCTGCACGGCGGCAACCTTGATCATGGTGCACATACTTGACAATTTCACGGCTTTTGTAAAGCAGTGTGTGCCGCTCTGCCCCATCCCCCGCCTGGATGCCAAGACTTGGCAGCCGGTCGGGGTCGAGGGGTGGCCGGAGGCAATCGGCTTGCCGACGCGCAGTATCCGAGGGAACGCGAGAGGACCATGGGAAGGACCGCCAGTCCTCACCGTCGCCGTGGGGCAGTAACCAACACCCCTGGCTGCTCCCCTCGGTCGCGGCATGACCACCGTCGGGGCGATGCGGACGACTGGAAGTCGCTGCTCGCGGCGGCCGGGGTGCGCAACGCCCGGGTGCACGACGGCCGGCACACCGCGGCGACGCACCTGCTCGCTCAGGGCGTGCGACTGGAGGTTGTCCAGGAGATCCTCGGGCACAGCGATATCCGGGTGACTCGCGGCTATTCGCACGTGGCGTCGGAGATGGCGCGGGCGGCTACGGACGGTATGGGCGCGGCGCTGTTCAAGAAGCGCACGGAGGCGTAGCTGGGGCGTAGTACGCCCTCCCGTACACCCTTGATCTTGGTGGGGATGCGAAGAGGCCCGGCGACCTTGGGAGTTTTCCCAGGTCGCCGGGCCTTTTTCTTGCCGAGCCGCCTGACGGAATCGAACCGTCGACCTACGCATTACGAGATCAAGATGCCCGTCCCGCCGGCCTGGGCATCTGGCGGTCTAGCAGCGGAAACAACTCTCGACATCTCACACCACTCCCCCGCCATCCGCCGACCTCTTGCGGACCAGATGCGGACTGCGCGTCCCTGACACGTCCGTGATCGAATAGCCGGCCATGGGGTGGGATGAGTGCCTGGCGGAGTTGCTGGTCCAGCTCGGGGATCGTGGCCTGGTCGCCATGGTCAAGATGGACGGCGAACGCCAACGGGGCCGCTGGACGGTGCTGGTGTCAGGCAGCCCGCTGGGCGGGGACTTCGTGCGATGGGACGGCGACGACTTGAACGCCGGGCTGTCGCGGGTGATAGCCCAGCTTCAGGAGCGGGTTCCGGGACTGCTCGACTGAGCTACGGGCCTCGGGTTTACGGAGTCATCCCCTGCCTTTAGAAGCCGCGCCGCAAATGCATCAAAGTAGAGCTGCACTCCTTGACGTGTAGTTGAAATGATTATCAAATTGCCGGCAAGAATCGCGAGCAATGCGGCGATTAGGGGGACCACCCTTGCAGGCTGTGAGAAATAGGACGACACTCCAGCCAACACAATTCCTGATATTAGGACAACCACGCCGCGCAGCGCTTGAAAGAAATGGAAGATCAAGCGCCAGGTGACGACATCAGTCTTGTCAGCGATCAGTGAAGCAAATCTTTTTTCCTTAGCCCGCTTGGCTGCGATCTTGTCTCTGTATCGCTTGTTATAACGTGAGATCAGGCGCTGAGTCGGGCCTGTCAAAGCATTGGCAAGTATTGACAGTGGGATGGCAAGGAAGAGACCGAGCCAGAACGCCATGTCCAATGGATTCGCTCCCAGGCACGTCGCGGTCGAGGACGGAAGTCCCCGCATTGTGCCATCCCGTCTGCCGCCGACCCACACACCGTGGAGCTGGCCAGGGCCAGGGCGACAAGGTGGAGCGCCCTACCGGACGAACGACCTTGGCGCCCTGGCCCTGGTCTGCTCGGCTTGCCTGGGTCGGTGGCTGGCGGGATGGCATCCCACCACCACGAACCGGAACCGTTCGGCAACTCCATCTCGGAGTCGTCTGGCCCCCGCCGGAGGCATGCCCTTCATTGGCCGGCGCGCCGGCCGATGCCGGCGCTTGCGCCGCCAGCAGGCCGAGCGCGGCCGGCGCGGCCCGCTTGCGGGCCGCCTTGATCTGATAGAGCGCAATTCGGCAATCTGTGGCCGGTGGCCACGTGTCCCGTCACGGGACATGCTTGACGCTCGCCTCCCACCATCCTCGGTGCCGGCTCACGGGCTGCAGTGGGTCGTCTCACTCGCTAGGGCGAAGGGTCAGATCTCCTGCTCAGATGATCCGGAGCGTCGGCGCATGCGGATGGCTGCGCGGAGTTCGGTCAGGAAAAGCCAGAGGACACCGACGCCCAGCGGTACCCCCACCCAGGCACGCCAGCTGCCCTCGCTGACTTTCTCCGGCAAAAGAACGGCCCCAAGGAGGAGCAAGAACCCCAGTTTGATGAGTTCTTTCCGTCGTCCGCCCGACTTCGCCATCGCCAATTCCTCCTGGTCGGCACCCCTACCGCACAGGCTAAGCGGTTTCATGATCGTCTAGGACGAAGAACCCACCCTGTCAAGCACCAGGTGGGACTAGCGGGCCTCAGAACTTGGGCTCGACCGGTGAGGGCAGCATGCCGGCCCACTTGCGTAGTACGTCGACGGCCTGGTCCCGGAGGGCTCCTTCGGCGACCTCTTCACGCAGGGAGCGGCGCTCGACGGGTTGGGCGACCTCGCGGTAGAGCTGGAGGTCTTCGAAGCCGTACGTAGCTACGTCGTGGCTGCTGGCTCCGAAGACCAGGCGGGGGATGCGTGCCCAGTAGCAGGCCATGAGGCACATGGGGCAGGGCTCGCTGCTGGCGTACATGACCGCGTCTTCGAACAGGTGCCGCCCGAGCTTGCTGCCAGCGTCGCGTAGGGCCATGACCTCGGCGTGTGCGGTTGGGTCTCGCAGCTCGACAACGCTGCTGGTGCCTTCACCGACGATCGCTCCCGACATGACGACGATGGCACCGTGTACGCGGGGCTGTTCGGTGACGACCTGGACGCGGTGGCCCACCGCCTGGACGAGGCGTTCACGGCGCGTGATGCGGACTATTTGCGGACCGGGACCGGCGACGGCACGGTGATCGACCTGGGGAAAAGGAGAAGCCCAGGCCAATGACCTGGGCTTTCCCGTGGAGCCGCCTGACGGAATCGAACCGTCGACCTACGCATTACGAGTGCGTCGCTCTAGCCGACTGAGCTAAGGCGGCAACGACGGCCAAGTGTACGGCACATCCGGGGGATGGTGTCAGGGGGCCGCGCCGGTCACTTCAACTCACGCCTACCGCAGCTCAGCGAGGGCGGACGCCCCATCATCCGCGTGATCACACGGGTCGGTTCGGGACACCCGGCAGGTGCTCCCCGATCACGGCGACGGTGAGAGCAGGATCCGGACAGGATGGCACAGGACAGCACATCTCGGTGATCGGCATTAGGCTCGCGCCTCGTGACGTACGAGCAGCCCGCGTCAATGCCGCCCGCCGAGGCCGAGCCGTCCCAGCGCCCCCGCCCGGACAGCCTCGACCCGCAGGAGATCGGCTTCACGCCGCGTCCGCCGGTGCCCTGGTTGGCGCCGTTGCTGCTACTCAGCACCGGACTGCGCACCCTGCTCGCCAGCCTTTTCGGCGCCTACCTCGACAAGCGCGAGCTGCAGAACTCGCTGCCCGGCGACGTGCACCGGCACGAGGGCACCAACGGGGAGCTGTGGTTCGACTACATCGCTGACCTCGGCGACGGTTTCCCGGCGACGTACTCCATGGCGTACCTCCTGGTCCAACCGGAGCTTCAGCTCGACGGGCATCGGCTGCCGCGCGGCGAGATCGTGGTCATGGGCGGCGACCAGGTCTATCCGACGGCGAGCAAGTCGGCCTACGAGGATCGCTGCAAGGGGCCCTACCGGGCGGCGCAGCCGGAGCCACCGGCCGACGGACCGCAACCGACGCTCTACGCGGTGCCGGGCAACCATGACTGGTACGACGGGCTGACCGCGTTCCTGCGCCTCTTCGCGCGCCGGCGGGACGCCACCATCGGCGGCTGGCGGACCGAGCAGTCCCGTTCCTACTTCGCGGTCGAGCTGCCATCGCACTGGTGGCTGTTCGGGCTGGACGAGCAGTTCGGCACGTATCTGGACGATCCGCAGCTCACGTACTTCGAGAAGGCGGCGGAGCGGCTCGGTCCGGAGGACCGGGTGATCATCGCGGTGCCGCAGCCGAGCTGGGTCAAGGCCGTGCACGAACCCAAGGCGTACGACTCGGTCGACTACTTCATCCGCACCGTGATCGCGCCGACCGGGGCGCAGGTGCGGCTGCTCGTCTCCGGCGACCTGCACCACTACGCCCGCTATTCCGGCGCCGACCGGCAGTTGATCACCTGCGGCGGCGGAGGCGCCTACCTCTACCCCACCCACAAGCTCCCCGAGCAGATCACCGTGCCACCGCGGGACACCATCGTTCGGAAGGCCAGCCGTAACCGCGACTACGAACTGGCCGGGCGGTATCCCGAACCGGCCCGCTCGCGCCGCTACTCCTGGGGGATCTTCGGGCGGTTGCCGCTGCGTAACCCCGGCTTCACCACCCTGCTCGGCGGCCTGCACACGCTGCTGCTGCTCACGATGGCCGGGGTGGCGACCCAACGGGTGGGCGGCACGGAGCAGCGGCTGTTCAGCATCCCGCTGGCGATGGTCGTGCTGCTGACGCTCGTCGCGGCGGTGCTCTTCGCGAAGCCCCCGAGCGCCAGCGGCAGCCGACACTCCCGGCACTGGCTTCTCGGTCTGACCCACGGGCTCGCCCACATCGGGCTCGCCGCCGGCGGCACCTGGGCGTGGTTGCAACTCGACCTCGTCCGCTGGCCGTGGCCGCTGCCGGTGGTGGCGGCGGTGGTGCTCTACGGTCCGGTGCTCGGCCTCTTCGCCAGTCAGGTCACCGCCGCATACCTGCTGGTAGCGGGAGCGTTCGATGTCAATCTGAACGAACTCTTCGCCGGGCAGGGCATCGAGGACGCGAAGAGCTTCCTGCGGCTGCACATCGCCACCGACGGGAGCCTGACCGTCTACCCCGTCGCTCTCGACCGGATCGGCCGCAGGTGGCAGGCCAACCCGGACGCCGCGCCGGAATGTCCGTGGATCGAGCCCGTGACGCCGCTTCAGCCGCGACTCGCCGAGCCCCCGTTCACCCTGCGCTGACCCGGTCGATCAAGGAGTTTCCCGTCGATCAAGGACGTTTTCACACGATCGCAGATCGTTCTATGTGAATATGTCCTTGATCGACCCGGCGTGTACGGCACGCGGGGGTCAGTTGTAGTGCTCGTCGTGGGCCTTGCGGGGGCCGCAGACCGACGCCCGACTGCACGAGCAGCGCGAACCGTCGGCGTCCATCCGCACCACGACCGAGTCGCGGGGCACGCTGTGTCCGACCACCCGGCCGTCACCCTCCGGGATCGAGACGCGGGTGCCGACCGCCGGCGCGGACGCCTGGAACTGCTGATAGAGCGGATGCTCGTATTTCAGGCAGCACATCAGCCGGCCACACGCGCCCGAGATCCGCAGCGGGTTGAGCGGCAGATCCTGATCTTTCGCCATCCGGATCGTCACCGGCTCGAAATCGGTCAGGAAGGTGGCGCAGCACAGGTCACGTCCACACGAGCCGATGCCGCCCTGCACCCGGGCCGAGTCCCGAGCGGAGAGTTGTCGCAGCTCGACCCGGCAGTGCAGGGTGGCGCCGAGGTCACGGACCAGCGACCGGAAGTCCACCCTGTGCGGCGCGGTGAAGTAGATGGTCGTACGCCCGCTCGCCGGCGATCCGTCCGAGGACTCCAGGACGTGGTCGACCGCGACGACCTTCATGGGCAGGCCGTGCTCCCGGATCAGCCGCTTCGCGGCGACCTTCGCCTCGGCCTTGCGCTTGCGGAGCGTTTCGTCACGCCGCAGGTCCTGGTCGTTGGCAAGGCCGGCCAGCCGCGGGAACCCGCTCGTGTCCTCGTCGACCCACTGCGCGGCCCACACGCACTCCGCCACCTCGGCGCCGTCGTCGGTCGGCACCAGGACGCGATCACCGACGGTGGGGCGCAACTCGCCGGGATCAAGGTAATAAAGGCGTCCGTACCGGTTGAAACTGACGGCGCAGAGCATCCCCATGTGGCCACCCTACGACGCAACGGGTCGGCCGGAAACGGCACCCGAACGGATGACCCGTCATGCTTGCGCAAACGCTAAATCTGATCATCCCCGCAACCCTCGCCGGTCGGCTTCGTTGTGCCACGTCGTAGACACCGCTCAATGCGGTGCCGGCGGCGCAGCTCCCGTACGCCGCCGTCCCTGGCTTTCGGTCACACCGGAGGATGTCGATGACGGACGTTCAGTCCGCACGTTCCACCCTGTCACGAAGAGGCCGCCTCGTGGCCGGCCTCACCACCGCCGGCGTCGTCGGCGCACTCGTGACGCCCGCGCTCGCCGTCGGTCCCGCCGCGGCGGCCTCCCCCTGCACGCAGCCCGCCTCCTACGGCGCGCTGGCCAGCGCCGACCTGGTCAAACTCGGCCTACTCGACCTGCACCCGCTGGGTCTTGGCCTCGGCCCGGTCGCCAACGTCCGGATCGCCTCCGCCAGCTCCGGGCTGAGCGGCGAAGGAACGGTCCACAGCGAGGCGGGGGCGCGTCAGATCGACGCGAACCTGCTCGGGGTGGAGCTGCCCCTCGGGCCGCTCTCCCAGACGGTCTACCAGCAGGCTCCGCCGGCTCACGCCCACCCGGCCACCGCGAACGCACTGGAGCGGGACCTCGGCGTGCTCTCCCTCGGCGTCGGTGACCTCAAGGCGCACGCCACCTGGATCGACGGCATGGAGTGCGGCCAGGAGAGCGGTGACGCGACGATGTCGTCGTCGACGATCGCCGACCTGAGCGTCCTGCCGGGCCCCGGCGGCCAGGCGCTCGTCCGGCTGCCGAGCAACCTGACCAGCTCGACCGCGACCGGCCTGACCAGCCGGAACGACGTCGTGAGCTCGGTCGCCACGGCCTCGATCGGCCTGGCCGAAATCCGGCTCTTCGCCGGTTCGCCGTCGCAGGTGACCGTCAAGGTCATCAAGCCGCCGAAGCTCACGGTCAGCACGGCCGGCTCGCGGGCCAGCGCGACGGTCGAGTACACCTCGCCGGTTCTGGAGATCTCCGGCCCGAACATCCCCACCCAGCGGCTCGACGCGCCCGGTAAGACCATCGACCTGGCCCTGCCGACCTCGCTGGCCGGCGCGGCCGAGGCCCGCTCCCTGGCCCGCACCGAGAAGCTGCCGCTGCTCGGCGGCAACCCGCTCGATCAGGTGATCAAGGGGCTCAGCCCGAACGAGGTCGCCGGGGCCCGGTCCAAGGCGACCAGCAACGCCCCGCTCCCCCTGCCCAACCTGCCGAAGCTGCCCCTCCTGCCCGAGCTGGCCCCGGCCGGCCAGGCGATCGGCGGCGCGGCGGCGGCCCCCGCGGAGGGCGAGCTGTCGATCGTCCGGCTCTCCCTCGGCGAGCTGGAGAAGCAGATCACCGACCAGGCGGTACGGGCCCAGGCGGCGTCTCTGCGGCTCCAGGTCATCACCGCTGGCGAGAACGCGGGTTCCGACACGGACAGCGCCAGCGTCGTGGACCTCGGTGTCGGACTGCTCGACGCGGCCGCTGTGGCGCCGCTCGACGAGGGCGGCGGCGTCAGCGACGAAGAGCCGGGCGACGAAGAGCCGGGCGATGAAGAGGCGGGCGATGAAGAGGCGGGCGGCGCCGGCGGTGGTCTGCCGGTGACCGGCGCGAACATCACCGTCTTCGCTGGCATCGGTCTGCTGCTGGCGGTCGGCGGCGGCGCACTGGTGTTCTTCACGCGGCGGCGGCGACTGAGCTGGCGCGCGTAACGTTACGGAGGATCGGGGTCGGGACGCATGACGCGTCCCGACCCCGATTCGTGTGAACCCCGCTCGGCCGTACGGATGAATCATGGCCGGGGACCGCGACAAACGGCGGACATCGGCGTTGTCTGATACATCCAGAGCCTGCGGGGGGTGCAGGGTAAGGCCACGGCGTCGCAGTCGGAGCGCGAAGCGTTCATCGCTCCTGATGCGGCGCCGTTGGCATCTGCACGGACGTCAGTACGCCAGGCGGGTGGCGACGTCCGGGCGGCTCCCGCCCGGCGGTTGCGACCGGTAGGGCAACTCGACGAGGGCCGGCCCCCACTGCCGCAGCAACGCCTCGCCGCGGTCCACACTCTCCATAACCACGGCGAGCACCCGCGCCCCGATGTCGGCGGCGGCGCGCGCCGATCGGTCGTCGGCCGGCGCACCGGCCACGATGAGCACCGATTCGGCAGATCCGAGCACCTCGGCGAGGGCGCGGGCGAGAGCGTCGCGGCTCCACGTCGCCCAGTCCGCAACGCCATCCAGATAGGACGCAGTCGAGGCGCTCCGGCCCGCAAGGCTCTCCGGGCCGGCGTCGAGATGCGTCACGAGCGCGGTCCGTTGCGCGTCGAACGCCTCAGCCCCGGCACCCTCCCACGATGGACGGATCGTCAGCGTCGCGCGCGCGTCGGCGTACCGGGGTAGGAGGCCGCGCAGCGCGGACCCGGCGGCGGACAGGGACGCCGGTTGCAGCGCGACGATCGCGCCGAACGCTTCGCCGGGGAGGGCCCGGAGCCGGCGCAGAAGCGGCCAGATCGGATGATCGTGCGGCGCGCCCAGCCCGGCCAACAGGTCGTCGACCCGGGTCAGCAGGTCGACGGCGGGCCCGGCGACCTGATCCAGGGCATCCATCACGCCTCCTCCGGCAGGCGTCGCCGGGCGGCATCGTCCGTTTCGGCGTACGCGTCGGCCGCCACCCGCACCGCGCCGGCCGCGTCGACGCAACGCTCCGCGGTCGCGGCGGCTTCGCGACCCCGCGCGCCCACCGCCGCCACCCACTGAGCGTGCAGGGCGCGCCCCAGCTCACCGAAGCTACCGGGGGCGTCGGCGCCGAAGGCGGACGCCGGCGGACCGAGATCGGCGATGGCGTACACGGTCACGGTCAGGGTGGCCGCCGCGTCGTCGAGCCGGCCGGCGAAATCGCGCAGACTTTCCATTTCAGGCCTCCGTCAGCGGCCGGTAGTCGCCGAAGGTCTCGCCGTGCAGCTTCTCCCGTGCCCATCTGGCCGCGTCGGCGGCCGCGGTCACCGCGGCGTGCACGGACCGGGCAAGCTCCACACTGGTACGGCCGTGCAGCGCGCCGAAGATCCGCACGTCGGTAATCGCACCAGCCGCGGTGACGACCACCTCGACGAGCCCGTCCGGCGAGCGGACGGTCACCTCCACCCCGTGCACCGCCTTGTCGAACTCGGCCTGTAGCGACTCGATGTGGCGGTAGCGCTCCACCGCCTCCTCGATCCAGGCCTCGTCGATCTCCCGCGCCATCCGCAGGCTCCCTCACCCAATGTGCGGTCTTCGTTGCACTACGGCACCGAACCGTACCGGCCGGCGCGGCCCGACGGAACCCCTCGGAGTCGATTGCGGTGAATTACGTCGCGGGCAGGAGCACGCTGCGCCAGTGCTCGCCGTTCTCCGTGACGACGGAAGTGCCGCTGCTGGTGATCGTCCAGAGGCGTCCCGGCAGACCACCGGCGTTGCCGGGGTTCGCGATCTCGGCGCCCTTGGTGAAATGGGCGCCGCCGTCGCGACTCACCCAGACGGCCGCTTGCTGCCCGGTGCCGTCGATGAGCATGAGGGCGCCGTCGGACGCGACCGTGAAGGGCCGCGTCGCATCCGAGTGTGGCAGGTCGGTCGTGACCTCGGTCCAGGTCCTGCCGCCGTCGGTCGTCCGGCGCACCCGGGTCGGGCCGGACCGGTCCGGATTGCTCTGGCGATAGTCGGGCACGAGCAGAAGGTATGCCTCCCGGCTGTCACGCGCGGCGATGCCCACGGCCCTCGTTCCCGCGGGAACCGGCGCCGTTTCCCAGGTCTTTCCCCGGTCGGCGCTTTTGACCAGCAGCGCCGGCTGCGGCCAGTCGCCGGGCTGCAGCACGCCCCACATCGTGCCGTCGTCGGTGACGTACATCTGGGCGAGCGCGTGCGGCAACCGGGAGCGGAGCCGAAAGACAACGCCGGTGATCGGATCGGTCGCGAGCGGCTCGGGCACCCCGAAACAGGCAACGAGGCAGCTGAAGATGTGTGCGCCGCGCGGGAAGGCGTCGACCTCGTGACTCACCTCCGCCATGAGGCTCCACGCCAAGCCGCCGTTCCGCGTCGCGTACACCCGCTGGTTGTACGAAACCAGGTAGGTCCGCTCGCTGAGCACCACGTACCGCACCTCGGGCCGGGAACTGCCCTCACACAGGGTGTGACCCATTCTCCCCTCCCGCGACCAGGTCTGGCCGTCGTCCGTCGTGCGGGTGAAGATGACGCTGCAATTGTCCTCGGCGAGGCGAACGGCCACCGCGGTGTGCGATCCGAAGACGACGAGCTCGGCGAAGGGCGACCGTGGCAGCGGGTCGCCGGATCCGGCCGGGTCGGTGCCGTACCGGTCGATGGTTACCGGCGTGAGCGCGGTCGCGCCCAGCGCGGCCACGGTGGCCAGCGCCACCGCAATCCGGCGGCGTTGCCGGGTCCGCGCCGTCCCGCGCAGATCGGCGAGGGGTGGTTGCCGGACCGCGTTGCCCACGGTCTCGGCGTCGAACGCCCGGAACTCCAGATCAGGCATGGGCACTCCCGGTGAGAGTGGGTTCGGTGAGCAGAAGGGCGAGGGCCTGCCGCCCTCGAGACAGCCGCGACTTCACCGTGCCGGCCGAGACGCCGAGCGCCTCGGCGACCTCGTTCACGGGGAGGTCGGCCAGATAGTGCAGCGCGAGTGTGTCCCGCTGGCTCCGCGGCAGTTGCCGCATCGCCTGCATCAGCGCGACGTGCTCCGCTGATGTCTCGGGAACGACCGGTGGCGGACCGATGCGGTGCAGCAGGCCACGGAGGAGACGGTGGCGTCGGTACCGACTCCGCGCGACGTTGAGCGCGACGCGGCGCAGCCACGCCTCATGGTTGTCGAGCGCGGCGAAGAGCCGGGGCCGCGCGGCCGCCCGTACGAAGGCTTCCTGGACCGCCTCCTGCGCCTCGCCGAGGTCACCGGTGACCGCGTAGAGCTGGACCACCAGCCGGCGGAACGACCCGGAATACACCTCGCCGAGCACACCGTCTTCGGACACCCGCGCTCCCTTCATCACCCATCCCACTCATGGGCGGCGTGAAAGGTTCCGTCGGACCGGCCGGATTTGCCGGAAACGATCGATCGGGGTTCGCGCGTGCGGTCAGCCGCGCCAGAGGGCGAGCATCATCGATTCGACGGCGATCCGCGGCTTGACGTTGGCCTCGATCGCCTTGCGGCAGGCGAGCACCGCTTCGAGGCGACGCAGTGCGGCCTCGGGGGTCCACTTCTCGGCGGCCGCCGACGCCAGCGGCGCGGTGTCGGCGTGCACCGGCGCGACCGGCGCCCGCATGGACAGGGTCAGCACGTCACGGTAGAAGCCGGCGAGGTCGACCAGGGCGCGGTCCAGTGAGTCGCGCTGGGCACGGGTGGCGCGGGACTTCTGCCGACGCTCGAGGTCCTTGAGTTGGCCGGCGGCGCCCCTGATCGCGCCGGCGGCGCCGCGACCGGTGCCGCCCGCGCCGAGCGCGGTCTGCAGCGCCTCCCGCTCGCTCGTGTCGGTTTCGGCGACCGCCGCCTCGGCTTCCGCCTCGGCCGCCTCGATCAGCGCCGACGCGGCGTCGAAGGCGGCGCCGACCCCGGTCAACCGGCGCGGTACGGCGAGCACCGCGTCGCGCCGCTTGCGCGCGTCGGGGTCGCGGGCGAGGCGGCGGGCCCGCCCGACGTGTCCCTGCGCGGCGGCGGCGACCCAGCCGGCGACGTCGGCGGGCACCCCGTCGCGCCGGGTCAGCATGGTGGCGACCGCGTCGGCGGAGGGCTGCCGCAGCGGGACCACCCGACAGCGCGAACGGATGGTGACGGAGACGTCGTCGGGGTGGGTGGACGGGGTGCAGAGCAGGAAGACGGTGCGCGGCGGCGGCTCTTCGATCGCCTTGAGCAGCGCGTTGCCGGCCGCTTCGGTGAGCCGGTCGGCGTCCTCGATCACCACGACCTGCCAGCGACCGTCGGAGGGCGTGCTCGCCGCGCGGAGCACCAGCGCGCGCATCTCGCCGACCCCGATGGAGAGCCCTTCGGGCACGACGAAGCGCACATCGGCGTGGGTGCCGCCGAGCGTGGTGCGACAGCCGGCGCACTCGCCGCAGCCGGTGCCATGGACGCACTGGAGGGCGGCGGCGAAAGCGCGGGCGGCGACGGAACGACCTGAACCGGGTGGCCCGGTGAAGATCCAGGCGTGGGTCATGGCCCCCGTGTTGCCGGCGCCCGCCCGCAGCGGCTCCGCGCTGTCGACCGGGTCACCCGCGGCGAGGAACGCGGCCGCCGCCATCGCCGCGCGGCGCAGCGTGTCGACCGCGTCATCCTGGCCGACCAGGTCTACGAAGACGTCGGACATTACGGCCGCCGCTCCAACTCGCCGTCGACCATGGATGTCAGCACGTCATCGGATAACCCCCGCTGACCGGGGGCCTCGCGGGCCTCGGGGTCCTCGGGGTCCTCGGGGTCCTCGCCGGTCGTCACGTCGGACCGGGCGATCAATTCGCCCGTCCGCTCGGCGACCGCGACCCGGATCGCGCCCACCGGCTGGGCGGCGTCGAGCACCAGGTAACGCTTGGGGTCGGCGGCAGCCAGATCGAGAAACGCGTAACGGACCCGCTCGTGGAAGGCGACCGACTCGCTCTCCAGCCGGTCGACCCCGCCGCCGCGGGACGCCGCCCGGGTCAGCCCGACGGTCGGGTCGACGTCGAGGAGGACCACGAGGTCCGGCTTGAGTCCTCCGGTCGCCCAGGAGGAGAGCCAGGAGACCTCGTCGACGGGCAGGGTACGGCCGGCGCCCTGGTAGGCCAGGGAGGAGTCGACGTAGCGGTCACTGATCACCACAGCTCCACGGGCCAGCGCCGGCCGGACGACGGTGGCCACGTGGTGGGCGCGGTCGGCCGCGTAGAGCAGGGCCTCGGCGCGGGGGGAGGGACCGTCGCCCCCGGCCGCGCCGCCGAGCACCAGACCACGGATCCGCTCGCCGATGTCGGTCGCGCCCGGTTCCCGCGTGACGACCACCTCGTGGCCCTGCTCCCGCAGCGTCTCCGCGAGCGCGTTGACCTGCGTCGACTTGCCGGCCCCCTCGCCTCCTTCGAAGACCACGAAGACGCCGTGCCGGGTGAACGGCTCGGCGGGCGACAGGGGACGGCCCCGGACCGATCCCCAGAGATCGGCGAGGACCGGCACCCCTGGCTTGTCGTCCATCTGCCGGAACGCGCTGATGCCGGCAGAGATGCCGAACAGCCCGGCGACCAGCAGCAGGAGCCGGGTCGAGGAGACGGAGATCCCCAGATCGGCGATCCGCAGTTCACGGGAACCACCGACGCCGACCAGCAGGCTGCTCAGCGAGATCGCGAGCATCAGCACGACGCGGGTGCCGGTCTGCACCACGGCGAAGACCCGTCCCCGCACATCGTCGGCGATCTCCCGCCCGAGCAGCGTGGTGCCGGCGAGGAAGGCCATGCCGGCGCCCGCGCCGACCAGCACCGCACCGAGGATCGCCATGGACAGGTGGATCGCACCGGCGAGCACGAGCACCGACGCCCCGGCGAGGACGATGCTCATCCCGAACCAGCGCCGCCGGGAGAGGTCACGCACCACCATCGGGCCGAGTCCGATGCCCAGGCCGAGGCCGATGAAGATCGAGGCGAAGAGCAGATAGAACGCCGCCTGGCCGGCACCGAGGGAAACGGTGAAGAACGGCGCGCTGCCGATGACGATGCCGCCGGCCGCGAAGGCGCCGAAGATACCCAGCACGAGCCCCCGGACGAGCGGCGTCTTGCCGATGAAACGCCAGCCCTCGGCGAACTGGCGCATCAGGCCCTGCTCGGAGTGCCCCCCCGCGCCGGCCCGCCCGCTGATCTCCTTGATGCCGTAGAAGACGACGATCGCGGTAGCCAACCGGGAGAACGCGTTGAAGTAGAGCGCCAGCTCCGCCGGCTCCGCCCACGTCGGCGGCGCGGCGCCGGTCACCCCCCGAACGGTCGCGTCGAGCACCGAGATGCTCAGGGCGGCCAGGACCGGGGTGAGGCCGTACGTGGTGATCAGCGTGAGCTGGTTGGCCAGCTCGAGCCGCGCGCGCGGGATCAGGTTGGGGACCGCAGCCTCCTTGGCCGGAATCCAGATCAGCGTGATCGCCTCGATCAAGAAGACCGCTGTCCCCGCCCAGCCCGCCGCGATGACGCCCCGACCGCCGAAGAGCGCCACGAGCGGAATCGACGCGAACAGGATGAACCGCAGCAGATCACAGATGACCATGGTGATCCGCCGGTCGAACCGGTCGGCCAGCACGCCGGCGACCGGCCCGAGCACGAGGGCGGGGAGCAGCCGCACCGCGATGACGCCGCCGAAGACGGCGCCCTTGGCCGCGCTGCTCTCGACCTGGCTCGCGGCGAAGATCGAGGTGGCGAGCAGGCCGAGCCAGTCGCCGAAGGAGGCCACGCCCAGCACGATCCAGAGACGGCGGAACGGACGGATCCGCAGGACGGACCGGAGCGCCTTGTAGCCGGAGAGTTCGGCCTGGCTGGCGGACGGAGAAGTCTGCGAGGCGCCAGGTGGCACCGCACCCTCCCCCGCGCTGGCGTTGATGTCGATGGCCGTACCTCCCCTGCCGGCCCATCGCTGGGCTCCCCCGGTTCACACTGTAACGGCGGGCGGGACCGACTCCACCCCGACGTTGCCCTGATCCGGCCCGTGCGGCGCGCCGGCCCGGTAGCCTAAGCGAGGCTGTTTCGCGTTTCCCGTCCAACCGCTAGCGTACTGACGTGGCCACCGAACGCGACGACCTGCGCGAGCGCCTCGACCGGGCGACCGCCCACCTTGACCCGCCCTTCGCCGCCGTCGACCTCGCCGCCTTCGACGCGAACGCGGCGGCGCTCGCCGAACGCGGCGCCGGCACACCGATCCGGGTCGCCAGCAAATCCGTCCGCTGCCGCGAACTCCTCTCCCGCGCGCTGCGCGGACCCGGCTGGCACGGCGTCATGGCGTACACCGTGCGCGAAGCGCTCTGGCTGATCCGGGCCGGCGTCACCCGGGACGTGCTGGTGGCGTATCCCACCGCCGACCGCGGCGCCCTCGCCGAGCTCGGCGCGAACCCGGATCTCGCCGCCGCCGTCACGATCATGGTCGACGACCCGGCGCAGCTCGATCTCGTCGACGCCGTCGCGCCGCCGCAGCGTCGGGCCGTGATCCGGGTCTGTCTCGACCTCGACGCGTCCTGGCGACCGCTCGGCGGCCGCCTGCACATCGGGGTACGCCGCTCACCCGTGCACTCCGCGACGGCCGCCGACCGGCTCGCGCGCGAGGTCACGCAACGGCCGGGGTTCCGGCTGGTCGGGCTCATGGCGTACGAGGCGCAGATCGCCGGGATGGGCGACGCGCCGCCGGGTCGGGCGCTGCGGGGCGCGGCGATCCGGGCGGTGCAGCGCCGGTCGTACCGGGAACTGCTGCGGCGGCGCGGCGCGGCCGTGACCGCCGTACGCGAGCACGCCGACCTCGAATTCGTCAACGGCGGCGGCACCGGCAGCGTCGCGGCGACCGCCGCGGACCCGGCAGTGACCGAGGTTACCGCCGGCTCCGGGCTCTACGGCCCCACCCTCTTCGACGCCTACCGCGCCTGGCGCCCGGCCGCAGCGGCGTTCTTCGCGCTCCCGGTCGTGCGCCGGCCGGCGCCGGGCATCGCGACGGTGCTCGGCGGCGGCTGGATCGCCTCCGGGGCCGCCGGACCGAGCCGGCTGCCGACGCCATGGTTGCCCGCCGGCCTGCGACTGACCGGCCCCGAGGGGGCGGGCGAGGTGCAGACCCCGCTCACCGGTCCGGCCGCCGACCGGCTCCGCCCCGGTGACCGGGTGTGGTTCCGCCACGCGAAGGCCGGTGAGCTGTGCGAGCACGTCAGCGAGCTGCACCTGGTCGAGGGCGACCGCGTGGTGGCGGCCGTCCCGACCTACCGCGGCGAGGCGCAGGCGTTCCTCTAGGTCGCAGCGGACGTCCCCGCCGCGTCCGCGGGCCCCCGCTCCGTCAGCCGTCGACGTGGCTGTGCAGGTATTCCCGGACCAGCGCCCGCGCCTCCCGCAGCACCCGCTCGTCGCCGTCGGCGACCCGCCGGAAGGCGAGCTTGATAAGCGAGTCGGCCGCCTCCACCGCGATCTCCAACGAGAAACGCAACCGGGCCACGTCGAGCTGTGTGAACCGCTCCACGATCACCCGGGTCAGTTGCTCGGCGATGACCGAGTTGTTGTCGCGGGTCTCGTCAAGCAGATGCAGGTCCACCACGTCGCCGAAGTGGAGCGTACGGAATCCGGGCACGGTGCGGTGCATGGCGATGTACTCGTCGATCCCGGCATCGACGGCATCCCACCAGTGCGCGAAATCCTCCCGCTCGAACCGGCGGGACAGTCGCTGCAGGTAGGCCTCCATATTGCGCAGCGTCACCGCCTGCACGATCGCGCGCTTGTCCGGGAAAAACTGGTAGACCGAGCCGATCGCCACTTCGGCGCGCTCAGCGAGCAGAGTTGTGGTCAGGCCCTCATAGCCGACCTCGTCAACCAGATCCGCGCAGGCGTCCAGCATCCGTTGTACGCGCGCAACGCTGCGTCCCTGCACCGGTACCCGACGCAGCGGGCCGGCGGTGGTGACGGTCGATGTCGACACTCGTCCCCACTCCCCTTTCGACAGATCGATCTTCCGCAGATCGATCTCTTCGCGATCAATCGCTTTCGGCGTCGCGAGATTCGAGACGTTACTCGGACTAACGAGCGAGTTCAGCCAGGGTGTTTACTCATCGCGACGAATCCTGATATGAAGACGGATCGCGTTGAATGCCGACCCGGGAGGGCGGAATGCGCAGGACCGCACCGCGACCCGACCGCGCGCGATCGACCTGGTCCAACTGGGCCGGCAACCAGGCGGCGGTCGCCGCCGACGTTCTCGTGCCGCGCAGCGTCGGGGAGGTCGCGGCGGCCATCCGTACCGCCGCGGACACCGGCCGCCGCGTCAAGGCGGTCGGCAGCGGGCACTCCTTCACCGATATCGCCCGCGGCGACGACCAGCGCATCGAACTCTCCCGACTGGCCGGGCCGCTCGCCGTCGACCCCGCCCAGCGGCGGATCACCGTCCCGGCCGGCATGCCCCTGCGCACCCTCAACGACCTGCTCGCCCGGCACGGCCTCGCGCTGCCCAACCTCGGCGACATCGACGCGCAGACCATCTCCGGCGCCATCTCCACCGGCACCCACGGCACCGGGGCGCGGCACGGCTGCCTGGCGACCTTCGTCGAGGCACTGACCCTGGTCACCGGCACGGGCGAGGTGCTGCGCTGCTCGGCGGAGGAACATCGGGACCTCTTCGCCGCCGCCCGCGTCGGTCTCGGCGCGCTCGGGGTCATCGTCGACGTGACCCTGCGCTGCGTCGACGCCTTCGTGCTCCGCGCCGACGAGCGTCCCGTTCCGCTCGCCGCCGTCCTCGCCGACCTGCCCACGGCCATCGAGGAGAACGACCACCTCGAGTTCTACTGGTTTCCGTACACCGACCGGGCGCAGCTCAAGACGAACAATCGGGTGCCCGCCGACAACGCTCCCCTGTCCCGCCTGCGCGGCTGGCTCGACGACGAACTTCTCGCCAACACCGTCTTCGCGGGCGCCTGCCGACTCGGCCGGGCCGCGCCGCGCACCGTCCCGGCGATCAGCGCGATCTCCGCCCGCGCGCTGACCGCCCGCAGCTACACCGCCCGCTCCGACAAGGTCTTCTGCACACCACGCCGGGTCCGCTTCACGGAAATGGAGTACGGGCTGCCGCGCGCCGCGCTCCCCGAGGCGCTGACCGCGCTGCGCCGCATCGTCGACCGGCTGCCGTTCAAGGTGCTCTTCCCGGTCGAGGTGCGCTTCACCGCCGCGGACGACATCTGGCTCTCCCACGGCTACGGCCGCGAGTCGGCGTACATCGCCGTCCACCAGTACGTCGGCGCTCCGTACGAGCCGTACTTCCGGGCGTTCGAGGAGGTGACGGAGGCGCTGGGTGGCCGACCGCACTGGGGCAAGCTGCACTACCGGGACGCGGAGTCGCTGCGGCCGGCGTACCCGCGCTTCGACGACTTCCTCGCCGTGCGGGACCGGCTCGACCCCGCACGGGTCTTCGCCAACGCCTACACGCAGCGCGTCCTCGGCCCCTGACGGGCCGGGCGACTACTCCGCGGCCTTGGCCGCCGCCTTCTTCGGCGCCGCCTTCTTGGTGGCCTTCTTCGCCGCCTTCTTGACCGGCGTCCCGCCGTCGGCCGCCGCCTTCGTCGCCTTGGTCGCCTTCGTCGCCTTGGTCGCCTTCTTCGCCGGCGTGGCCTTCTTCGCCGCCGCCTTGGTGGCCTTCTTACGCGGCGCCGGCCCCTTGGCGCGCTTCTCGGCCAGCATCTCCGAGGCCTGCTCCATGCTGAGCTCCTCGGGCGTCTGCCCGCGGCGCAGCGACGCGTTGGTCTCCCCGTCGGTCACGTACGGCCCGAACCGCCCGTCCTTGATGACCAGCGGCTTCTCGGTCAGCGGATCGACGCCCATCTCGCGCAGCGGCGGCGCGGCCGCCTTGCGCTGACGGGTCTTCGGGGCGGCGAGGAGCGCGAGCGCCTCATCGAGGGTGACCGTGAAGAGCTTCTCCTCGGAGTCCAGCGAGCGGAACTCGTCGCCCTTCTTCACGTACGGGCCGTAGCGGCCGGCCGCGGCGAGGACCTCGGCTCCGTCGGGCGCCACGCCGACCACGCGGGGCAGCGACAGCAGCCGGAGCGCCTCCTCCAACGAGACGAATTCCGGTGACTGTGACTTGAGCAGCGAAGACTTGCGGTCACCGCTGGCGACGTAGGGGCCGTAGCGGCCGGACTTGAGCAGGATCGGCTCGCCCGTCTCCGGGTGCTCGCCGATCTTGCGCTCGCCACCGCCGCCGAGAAAGAGCTCGTTGACCTTCTCCGGCGTCAGCTCGTCGGGGGCCAACCCCTCCGGGATCGAGACGCGGTCGCCGCTGGGCTCGCCCTCGGCGGACGGCGTCGGCTCCTGGCCGGGCAGGTTCCGCTGCAGGTACGGCCCGTACCGGCCGACCCGGACCACCACGTCGCGGCCGTCGTCGTCGCGGAACAGCGGGATGGAGTTGACGCTGCGCGCGTCGATCTCGCTGACGTTCTCGGTGACCAGCTTCTTCAGCCCGCCCGACCGGGCGATCGTGGCGTCACCGGCCCCGTTGCCACTGCCGAAGTAGAACGCGTTGAGGAAGTCGAGCGACGCGTGGTCGCCACCGGCGATCTCGTCGAGCTCGTTCTCCATGCTCGCGGTGAAGTCGTAGTCGACCAGGCGCGGGTAGTGCCGCTCCAGGAGTCCGACCACGGCGAACGCGAGGAACGCCGGGATGAGGGCCTGGCCGCGCCGGACGACGTAACCGCGGTCCTGGATGGTCTGCATGATCGAGGCGTACGTCGAGGGCCGGCCGATGCCGAGCTCCTCGAGCGCCTTCACCAGCGACGCCTCCGTGTAGCGGGCGGGCGGCTGGGTGCTGTGCCCCACCGCGGCCAACTCCTCCGCGGTCAGCGGCTGGTCCTTGGTCAGGTTGGGCAGGCGACGCTCGGCATCCTCGGCCTCGGCGTTCTCGTCGTCGGACGACTCGACGTACGCGCGGAGGAAGCCGGGGTCGGTGATGGTCTTACCGGTGGCGCCGAAGTCTGCCTCTTCGCCCGCGGTGGAGACCGCGCGGATCCGCACCGAGACGCTGGAGCCGACCGCGTCGGTCATCTGCGACGCGATCGTGCGCCGCCAGATCAGCTCGTAGAGCTTGAACTCCTCGGTCGACAGTTCCTTCGCGAGTTCGCCGGGGGTACGGAACGTGTCGCCGGCGGGGCGGATCGCCTCGTGCGCCTCCTGCGCGTTCTTCACCTTGCCGGTGTAGCGGCGCGGCTGCGGCGGGACGAACCGGTCACCGTAGAGCTCCGCGACCTGCGCCCGGGCCGCGGTGATCGCGGTCTCGGAGAGGTTGACGGAGTCGGTACGCATATAGGTGATGTAGCCGTTTTCGTAGAGCCGCTGCGCCGTCCGCATCGTCTGCTGCGAGGAGAAGCGCAGCTTTCGCGCCCCCTCCTGCTGCAGCGTCGAGGTGATGAACGGGGCGTACGGCCGACGCCGGTAGGGCTTCTCCTCCACCCGCGTCACCGTGAACGGCCGCCCATCGAGCCGGGCCGCCAGGCCACGCGCCCCGTCGCCGTCGAGATGGATCACCCCGGCCTCGGGCCGTACCCGCCCGGTCGTCGGCTCGAAGTCGCGGCCCGTCGCGATCTTGTCGCCGCCGAGCGCCACGAGGGTGGCGTTGAAGGTGCGCGGCCCCTCGCCGACGGACGTGGCCTCCACTGCGAGCGTCGCCTGGATGTCCCAGTACTCGGCGGTGCGGAACGCCATCCGCTGCCGCTCGCGCTCGACCACGATGCGGGTCGCCACCGACTGGACCCGGCCCGCCGACAGCCGCGGCATGACCTTCTTCCACAGCACCGGCGAGACCTCGTAGCCGTAGAGACGGTCGAGGATGCGGCGCGCCTCCTGGGCATCGACCAGATCGCGGTCGATCTCACGGGGGTTGGCGACCGCTGCCTGGATCGCCGGCTTGGTGATCTCGTGGAAGACCATCCGCCGGACGGGGACCTTGGGCTTGATCGTCTCCAGCAGGTGCCAGGCGATCGCCTCGCCCTCGCGGTCCTCATCGGTGGCGAGGAAGACCTCGTCGGCCTCCTTGGCCAACTTCGTCAACTTGGCGATCTGCTGCTTGCGGTCGGCGGAGACCACGTAGAGCGCGGCGAACCCGTTGTCGACGTCGACGCCGAGCCGGGCCCACGGTTCCTTCTTGTACTTGGCGGGCACGTCGGCCGCGTTGCGGGGGAGGTCACGCACGTGACCCAGGCTGGCCTCGACGACATACCCCGGGCCGAGATAGCCCGAGATCGTCTTGGCCTTCGCCGGAGACTCGACGATGACCAGACGCATGCTCCCGGCGTTACTCGGCACTTCTCTCCCTGACCTCGGCTCGCTCCGCGGCGCCCGGCTGGCATGCCGAGCCCGCACCTGTCACTGACCCCGCGCCTTCACGATCGACGCTCTGGATGTCCAACGTAACGCGCTGTCCGGGCGAAGGTGTCCGCATACGCCAGCACCCCCGTCGGCCGGAATGGCGGATGGCGGGGTGCCGTGCCTGCGGTGATGCGCCCGGACGGCGACACCGTACACCCCGCACAGGCGTGACGTGGCTCACCGCACCGATCAGGTGACCACGCCGGAAAAAATGGCGGGTGTCGATTTCGGTGCCCCTCCGCACACATCGCACATGCTGATCGTCCTGGTCCCGGCCGTCATCCCGGCCACTCCGCGGCCGGCGCCGCGGCCGGTCGGTCGCCGACCAGCTCACCCAGCCGGGCCAGCCGGCGCCGCCCCGTGATGCGGTAGGCCGGGCCGCCGGAACCGGGATCGAGTAACGCCGCGGGGAGCCCCACCGCGGCGAGCGCCGCTCCCACCTGCTCCCAGCACGCCTCCTGCGCCGGGCCGAGCCGCAGCACGTAGCCGGGCTGCTCCACGCTGCCGGCCGCGGCCGCCCAGAGCCGCAGCCGGGGACCGGTGAGGTGGAAGTCGGGCGGCGGGCGCTTGACCGCGCCCCGCAGCCAGCCCGCGGCCAGACCGGCGAGCGTCATCGCGTACGCGGTCCGGACGGCGAGCCGCCCCGCGTCGGCGGGGACCCAGGTGGCGCCGAGCCCCCGCGCGGCGAACTCGGCGACGAGCACGTGCACCCGCCAGGCGGCGTCGACGACGATCGAGACACGCGCCGTCCCGCCCATCCGGACCACGTCACCGGGGCCGGCGAGCAGGCCGGCGAGATCCGCCGGGGACGGCTCAGCCGCCTCGACGCCGAACAGGGAAAGCTGCCGGACCGGGTCCGGCGACGGGAGCCCCTCAGGCGCCGTCAGCGACACTCCGGGACCTCGTCGAAGGCCTTCTGCAACTCTGGCGAGTTGAGCGAGTCCGTATCCAACGCGCTGCGGCTGTATTCCGTGTTGAGCGTCTTGAGCACCGTTTCGACCCCGTCGTAGAAGGAGCCGCCCCGGCTGGCGTCGAGCTGCTCGATCCCCCGCTTCGCGTTGCCGTAGGCGTCACGGACCGAACTCAGCGAGGCGACGAAGCCGTGGGCCACGGAGTCGCCCCGGTCGACATCGGGCACGCCCGCCTTCTCGACCTGGTCGCGGGCCCGCTCGCTGGCCGCCTCCGCCCCGGCGAGCAGCCGGACCAGATTCTCCTTTGCCTGGGCCGGCGTCGTCTTCGCGGTCATCTGCTGTTGGGTGCTGCTGGTGAGCTTGCCGATCTCGGCCCGCCACGGGGTCAGCGCCGTACAGACCGACGCCGCCCAGACGGTGGGCGACGGCCCCGCGCCACAGGCCCCGAGGAAAAGGACGAGCACGGACAGGACAGCCGTGATCGGTCCGGCGGGAACCGGGCGGGGGGTGCGCATGCGTTGCAGCGTACGGGTTCCGGCTGGCGGGGGGACAGACGGTTGTGACGCGCGCACAGCCGTGGCGACAGCGACGGGGCTCCTTCCGCGCGCTCGCCGCGCGAAGAAGGAGCCCCGTCATCGATCAGGTCAGGCGTTCACCTTCTCCGCGTCGGCGACCGAGGTGCCGTCCCCGTCACCGGCTTTTCCCGAGCCGTCCATGGTCTCGCCCATCGCGACGGGCTTGCGCTTGGTGAACGTGACCGCCACCACGATGATCGCCGCTGCCACGAGTGCGATGGTGATCCGCAGCGCGTTGTTCTGACCGGTGCCCACGCTCCAGGTGACGACCGCGGGGGCGATCAGCAGCGCGACCAGGTTCATCACCTTGAGCAGCGGGTTGATCGCCGGACCGGCGGTGTCCTTGAACGGGTCGCCGACGGTGTCGCCGATGACCGTCGCGGCGTGCGCCTCGGAGCCCTTGCCACCGTGCGCGCCATCCTCGACCAGCTTCTTGGCGTTGTCCCAGGCACCACCGGAGTTGGACAGGAAGACCGCCATCAGCACACCGGTGGCGATCGCGCCCGCCAGGTAGGCGGCGAGCGCGCCGGCGCCCAGTCCGAAGCCGACCGCGATCGGTGCGAAGATCGCCAGCAGACCCGGCGTCAGCAACTCGCGCTGCGCGTCCCGCGTGCAGATGTCCACCACCCGGCCGTACTCCGGCCGCTGGGTGCGGTCCATGATGCCGGGGAACTCGCGGAACTGGCGGCGCACCTCCATCACGACCGCGCCGGCCGAGCGGGAGACCGCGTTGATGGCCAGACCGGAGAAGAGGAAGACGACCGCCGCGCCGATGATCAGGCCGACCAGGTTCTTCGGGTTGGACACGTTGAGCGCGTTGGCGAGGTAGCCACCGACGTTGTCGATGCCCGCGTCGTTGAGCGCCGTGGTGACCGTGTCGGTGTAGGAGCCGAACAGCGCGGTCGCGGCGAGCACCGCGGTCGCGATCGCGATCCCCTTGGTGATCGCCTTCGTGGTGTTGCCCACCGCGTCGAGTTCGGTGAGCGTCTGCGCGCCCTGCTCGTCGATGTCGCCGGACATCTCGGCGATGCCCTGCGCGTTGTCCGAGATCGGGCCGAACGTGTCCATCGCGACGATCACGCCGACGGTGGTGAGCAGGCCCGTGCCGGCGAGCGCGACGGCGAACAGGGAGAGCGTGATCGAACCGCCACCGAGCAGGAACGCGCCGAACACACCGGCGCCGATCAGCAACGCCGAGTAGACGGCCGACTCCAGCCCGACGCTGATCCCGGCGAGGATCACCGTGGCCGCGCCCGTCAACGAACTCTTGCCGATGTCCTGGACCGGACGGCGGTGGGTCTCGGTGAAGTAGCCGGTCAGCGCCTGGATCGCGGCCGCCAGCACGATGCCGATCACGACCGCGCCGATCGCGATCAGCCGCGGGTTGCCCTCGGTGGCCGCGAACTCCGCGCCGAAGCCGGCGAACGTGGCCGGCAGGTAGAGCCAGGAGACGATCGCGACGAGGACCGCCGCGAGGACCGCCGAGGCGAAGAACGCCCGGTTGATCGCGACCATGCCGGTACGGTCGGTGACCCGCAGCCGGGTGATGAACACCCCGATGATCGCCACGACCACGCCGACCGCGGAGACGATGAGCGGGAAGACCAGCCCCTGCTCGCCGAAGGCGGCCCGGCCCAGGATGAGCGCGGCGACCAACGTCACCGCGTACGACTCGAACAGGTCCGCCGCCATGCCGGCGCAGTCGCCGACGTTGTCGCCCACGTTGTCCGCGATGGTCGCGGGGTTACGCGCGTCGTCCTCCGGGATTCCCTGCTCCACCTTGCCGACCAGGTCGGCGCCGACGTCCGCCGCCTTGGTGAAGATGCCGCCGCCGACCCGCATGAACATGGCCAGCAGCGCCGCCCCGAAGCCGAAGCCCTCCAGCACGGTCGCCGCGTCGCCCCGGAAGATCAGCACGACGAGCGCCGCACCGAACAGGCCGAGGCCGACGGTGAGGAAGCCGACCACGCCGCCGGTGCGGAAGGCGATCTTCATCGCCGCCTCGCGGCCGCCCTCGCCCGCACCCGCCGCCGCGGCCACCCGCAGGTTGGCGCGGGTCGCGAGGGCCATGCCGGCGCCGCCGATGAACGCACTGAACGCGGCACCCACGACGAAGAACGCGGATCGGCCGATCTTCACCATGACTTCGCTGCCGCCCGTGTCGTGCACCGGGAGCAGGAAGAGGAGCACCACGGCAAGTACGACGAACACGCCGAGGGTCTTGAACTGGCGGAACAGATAGGCCGACGCGCCCTCTTGCACGGCTGCGGCGATCTCCTGCATGTTCTTGGTGCCCTTACCGGTTGCCAGAACCGCCCTGACCAGGGCGAAGGCAAACCCGAGCGCCACCAGCGCGATGACCGCGGCGACGATGACGTACGTCAGGTTTTCTCCGGAAAGGGACAGCCCGCCGCTGTCGGCGGCCAAGGTAGTCCCGGACATCTATGTCCTCCTGTACCGAACGCTCGCCCCGTACCGGTGGACGATCCGGCGGGGCGTCTCCACGCTGGGAGTGGTGTCTCCCGGCTCCCACACGTCGCGGGAGCAGGGCGCTGCCTGATAACCCGCGTACTGTAGCCGCACACCGTGTGCGAGGTCACACCGTCTACCCACTTGGGGCGGTGATATTCCTCGTTGTGTTAGGAGGAGTCAGCGCCCGACGGGCCAGACCATCCGGACCTCGGTGCCGATGCCCTCGTCCACAGGGCGCACCTGAAGGTCCTCGACGAAGCCGGCGAGCAGCGCGAACCCGACACCGACCGTCAACGCCTCGTCGGTGAGGGATTCGTTGGCCAAATCGTCGGGCGGAAGCGCGGCGAGACCGAGACCGGCCTCGATCGGAGCGCGGTCGATCACCCGAACGGTGTAACTCTCCTCGTCGGACATCTCGACCAGTACGAGATCCGGCAGGCCGTACTGCCGGTGCAGGGCGACGGCCCGCGTACACGCCTCACCGATCGCCAGCCGCACCTCGTCGAGCAGCTCTTCGGCGACGCCCGCGCGGCGGGCCACCGCGACCCCGACCAGACGCGCGGTGCGCACATGTACCGGCGCTGGAGAGAAGGAGAGCCGGACCGTCGACATCACGCGGTCGGACCGACTTGATCCACCGTCGTCGCCGCCTCGACCGTCGGGAAGATCGGAAAGACCTGGTCGAGCGCGGTGATCCGGAAGATCTTGAGGAGCGGCTCCTTGCCACAGACCAGGCCGAAGGTGCCGTTGCCGGCACGCAGCCGCTTGAGCGCGCCCACCAGCACCCCGAGCCCGGTGGAGTCGAGGAAATCCACCCGGCCGAGATCGACCACCACCTTGCGGGCACCGCCCTCGACCACCTCGATGAGCCGCTCGCGCAGGCGAGGCGCGGTGTAGACGTCGACCTCGCCGCCGACCTCCAGCACCGTGTACTCGCCCACGGTGCGGGTCGTGAGCGACAGCTCCATCAGTCCCTCCTCCGGCCGGCATGAACGCTTTAGGCATCTAACCACCGAGCGGAAACACGCGCAGCGCGCCTCTCCCCCGGCGCGCTCGTGGCATTTCGCACGTTGGCCATATCCGCACACCAGTGCGACAGTGCAGGACGTGACGTCAGCAGCCACCGTAACCGCAGCCCCCGGCCCGGAGCCGGCCGAGCTGCTGCGTCGGCTGCGCTCGCGGAGCAGCCGCGGACCCGACGACGGGCCGGTCACGCACGTGGAGCGGGTGCCGCCGCGACCGGGCACCAGCGTGCCATGGCCGCAGTGGGCGCCGGAACAACTGCGGGCGGCGTTCGCGCGGCGTGGTGTGGTCACCCCGTGGCAGCACCAGGCCGAGGCGGCCGAGCTGGCGTACGCCGGCCAGCACGTCGTCCTGGCCACCGGCACCGCCTCGGGCAAGTCCCTCGCCTACCAGCTCCCCGCGCTGGCGACGCTGCTCACCGATCCGCGCGCCACGGTCCTCTACCTCGCGCCGACCAAGGCGCTCGCCGCCGATCAGTTGCGCGCCGTCGCCGGGCTCGGGCTCGACGGGGTACGCCCGGCGAGTTACGACGGCGACACGCCGCGCGCCGAACGGGAATGGATCCGCCAGCATTCCCGCTTCGTCCTCACCAACCCGGACATGCTGCACCACGGCATCCTGCCCGGCCACGCCGGCTGGTCAACCTTCCTGCGCCGGCTGGCGTACGTGATCGTCGACGAGTGCCACACCTACCGGGGAGTGTTCGGCTCACACGTCGCCCACGTCCTGCGCCGGCTCCGGCGGCAGGCCGAGCGGCACCGCCGTACCCCCGTCTTCGTGCTGGCCTCCGCCACCTCGGGCGACCCGGCCGCGGCGGCCAGCCGGCTCACCGGCCTGCCCGTCGAGGCGGTCGTCGCGGACGCGTCGCCGCGCGGCGGGCTGACCTTCGCGCTCTGGGAGCCGCCGCTGCTGCCACCCTCGGCGGAGGCCGTCGAGAACGACGCCACCGAGCTGATGCAGGTGCGCCGCTCGGCCCTGCGGGAGAGCGCCGATCTGCTCACTGACGCGGTCGCCGCCGGGGTGCGGACGTTGGCGTTCGTCCGCTCGCGGCGCGGCGCCGAGGTGGTCGCGACGATGGCCCGACGCTCACTCGACGAAGCCGTGCCCGGCCTGGGCGCGCGGGTCGCCGCCTACCGGGCCGGCTACCTACGCGAGGAGCGGCGCGGCCTGGAGCAGGCCCTCCTCTCCGGCGAGCTGCTCGGGTTGGCGTCGACCAACGCGCTGGAGCTCGGCGTCGACCTGGCCGGGCTGGACGCGGTGCTCATCTGCGGTTATCCGGGAACCCGGGCGTCGCTCTGGCAGCAGGCCGGCCGGGCCGGACGGTCCGGGCGGGAGGCGCTCGCCATCCTGGTGGCCCGCGACGACCCGCTCGACACCTACCTGGTCCACCATCCGGAGGCGCTCTTCGGGCGTCCGGTGGAGTCGACCGTGCTCGACCCCACCAACCCGTACGTGCTGGGACCGCAGCTCTGCTGCGCGGCGGCCGAGGCGCCGCTGACTCCGGCCGACCTCGAGCTCTTCGGCGGTCCGGCCGCGGTCGCGGCGGTCGAGGCGCTGGTCGCCTCGGGGGCGCTGCGCAGGCGGCCGACCGGGTGGTACTGGACGCATGCCGGGCGGCCGGAGGTCGATCTGCGGGGCACCGGCGGCGCTCCGGTCTCCGTCGTCGAATCCTCGACCGGGCGGCTGCTCGGCACCGTCGACCCGGAATCGTCCCACTTCCAGGTCCACCCCGGCGCGGTCTACCTCCACCAGGGCGCGTCGTACGTCGTCGACGACCTGGACCTCGACGACGCGTGCGCGCTCGTACACGCCGAGGAGCCGGACTGGTCGACGCACGCCCGCGACGTCACCTCACTCTCCGTCGCCTCGGTCAGGTCCTACGTCGACGCCGGCCCCGTCGGGCTCTTCCTCGGCGAGGTGGACGTCACCAACCAGGTCGTCTCCTACCAGCGGCGGCGCATCGGGTCCGGCGAGGTGCTCGACACCCGGCCGCTCGACCTGCCCACCCGGGAACTGCACACGGTCGCGGTCTGGTTCACCGTGTCGCCGCAGGCGCTGGCCGCGGCCGGTGTCGAGGTGGCCGACGTGCCGGGCGCCCTGCACGCCGCCGAGCATGCCGCGATCGGCCTGCTGCCGCTGGTCGCCACCTGCGACCGGTGGGACATCGGCGGCCTCTCCACCGCCGCGCACGCCGACACCGAGGCGCCGACCGTCTTCGTCTACGACGGGCATCCCGGTGGGGCCGGCTTCGCCGAGCGGGCGTACGGCACGGCCGCGGCCTGGCTGCGGGCCACCCGCGACGCGATCGCCGAATGCGGCTGCGAGGCGGGCTGCCCGTCGTGCGTGCAGTCCCCGAAGTGCGGCAACGGCAACAACCCCCTGTCGAAAAGCGGCGCCGTGAAGGTGCTCGACGTGGTCCTGGCCGCCCTGCGGGACGCGCCGACTCTCCCCGTCGATCAAGGACTTGTTCACCTGGATAGATCTCCGGTCATGTGAACAAGTCCTTGATCTACCCAAAAGTCCTTGATCGACGTTCGGCTCGACGGTCGCGGGGCATGGGAGGGGAGGTCGACTCGCCCTGGTCAGATCGAACGGCGAGAAATCCTCGGGGTGCCTAGCTGCTCCGAGTGCTGTCGCTGATGTTCGCGCACCTGGGCCTCCCACGCCTCCTGGTCGACGGCGGGGTCCGGTGGCGACCAACGATGCGACCCGTCCTCGTAGTGCATCGCCTCATCACCGGGGCGTAGAACGCTCATCGGGCCCACCCCACGAACCTGTTGTGCAGCGACCCGGCCGGGACGTATTGGAGATCAGGCGCCGCAGCCACGAAGTACGTGCCGAGGTAGATCGACAAGGACACCGTGGCGCCGAAGACTCTCACGTGCCTACGTTCGATGGATGGAGCGTGGGCCGGGGCCTTTGATGGGGCCTTACGAGATCGCGAAGCGCCTGGGCGTCTCGCGGCAGCGGTTCCAGCAGCTCGCCCGGTATCCGACCTTCCCCAAGCCGTACCAGGAACTACGGGGGACCAAGATCTGGTTGGCCGAAGATATAGAGCGGTGGATCGCCGAGTACCGCCAGCCACGACCAGCTGACGACGACACCCCGGGCTAAGCCAGACGTCCGTCGACTGTTCGTCGCCTACGCGGCCGCAGTGTTTATCGGTCCGGCGCGGGCGGATGCGTTCGCGACGCGGAACAGCCCGGGTAGGGGTTCGACGGTGACGGTGACGGTCAGGATCAGGTCCAGGCCGTCGACAACACAGTCGGTGACCCGCCCGCCGTTGGCCGCCACGATGTGCGCCGCCCGCTCGCAGGCAGCCTGTTGATCCTCGATCGCGCGCGCCGCGCCGGCGAGCGCGCCGAGGTCGGCGGCGACCCGGGCCTGGTGACGGGCGACCCGCGCCGCACCGACGGCTGCCCCGGCGAGGCCCGCCGCCACGAACACGAGTCCCACCGCCAGCAGCCACAGCGACGCCGCTCCCCGGTCATCGGCTAGACGACGCGCCGTCACGGGGCCGGCTCCGGGGCGCCCGGTTCGACGGCGGCCACCGCCACCGCTTCCACGGTCAGCCGCGACAGCCGCGCTCCGAGCGCCCGGACCGGGGCCCGTACGGTCGCCGTGGCCACATCGCCGTCCACGCTGACCGATATCGCCGCGCCGGGTGGCGCCGCGCGTTCGCCGGCGGCCGCTCCGGGCTCGCCGCGGGAGGCGGCCAGTGCCGCCTCCCGCGCCGCGTCCACGCACTGCGCCTTGGTGGTGACCGCGCTGACGGCGGTCAGGCCGGCCAACAGCAGCAGGACGAGCGCCGGCAGTCCGGCCGCCAACTCGGCGGTGAACGAGCCGCGGTCACGGCCGGCCAGCCGGCGCCGGATCACTTCAGGGCCCGGTCGATCACGGCGGTGAGCGCGGACTGCACGTTGCCGCTGGTCAACACCTTCAGCAGAATTCCGGCGAAGGCCACGGCGGCGAGCGTGCCGACGGCGTACTCCGCGGTGTTCATTCCGGCGTCGCCCCGCAACCGGGCGATCAGCTTGCGCACGGAGGTGCTCCTTTCTCGATGAGTTTCACAGCACGTCGCCGAGGACGGCGACGATCACCGGCACCAGGCCGGCGAGAATGAAGGCGGGCAGGAAGCACAGGCCCAGCGGCAGCACGATCAGCACCCCGGCGCGGCGCGCGGCGGCCTCGGTCGTGACGGCCCGGTCGGCGCGCAGGTCGTCGGCGAGCCGGGTCAGGGCGCCGGCGAGGGCGGCCCCGCTCGCCGACGAGCGCACCGCCGCCCGGGCCAGCCGCTCACCACCGGCGACCGGCATGAGGTGCGCCCACGCCTCCTGCGGCTCCGCACCGAGTCGCAACGACCGGGCGACCGTGGCCAGTCGCTCGCCGAGCGGACCTGCGAGCGCCTTCGCCACTGCGGCGGCGGCCCGATCGACCGGAGCGCCGGCGCGCAGCGCCGCGGCGAGCAGGTCGGCGGCGAGCGGCAGATCGGCGATCTCTCGCAGTCGTTGCCGACGGGCGGCGGCCGACTCGAAGCGCCGCAGCAGTCGCGGCAGCACGAGCGCGGCGGTCACCCCGGTGGCCAGCCCCAGCGCGCCGCCGATCAGCAGGGCGAGCGTGACGCCGGCCAGGGCGGCGACCGGCCGGGTCAGGTCGCGGGTGGGGCCACGCGGCACGTCCCGCGCGATGACCTGGCGCAGCCGGTGTCGGGCCGCCCGGTCGGCGAGGATCTCCGGCACGGTTGCCACTACGGCCACCCCGGCCAGGCAACCGGCCGCCACGAGTTGCGCGGACATCAGGCGATTTCGGGGGCGCGGCCGAGCCGCTCGGTCCAGGCGAGCCCGGCGAACTGCAGAGCGATCGCGGCGAGCGCGCAGCCGGCGCCGAGCGGCGTGTGCAGGAGCACGTGAAGCGGGTCCGCCCCGATCCCGTAGCCGAGGCCGATGCCGCCCAGGGGCAGCGCGGCCAGTAGCCATGCGGTCGCCCGTGCGCCGGCCGCCTGAGCCGCCGCTGTGGCGACCGCGCGATCCATGGCCCGCGCATCCGCCTCGATCCGTTCGACCAGGTCGGCGAGAGGCGCTCCAGTCTGCTCGGCGAGCTCCCACGCCGCCCGGGCCAGGCGGGTGAGCCGGTCGGGCCCGCCCCGTCGGGTCAGCCCGGTGGACGGCCAGACGGTAGCCGCCGGCAGGCCGGCCCGTAGGTCGGCGGCGAGCGCGCAGAGTGTGTCGAGGCTGCGTGCGCGCTGCTCTGTGGCGGTGCGGGTCGAGCGTCGGCGGAGCACCGACCGGACGGCCAGCCCCCCGTACGCTCCTGCAGCGATCCCGGCGACCGGCCCCGCGAGCAGCGCGCCGACCGCACCGGCACCCGCGATCACGAGGGGGACCGTCCGCGCGATCTTGTAGTTGTGGCCGCGATACAAGGGGCGTAACCGGGCATATCGAGGGCCAGAACTGCAAGATCGCGGGAGGAGGGCGCGACGGGCGCGGGTGTTTCCCGACGGCGACGCGGCGACCAGCGCCGCGCCGAGCAGGCAACTCGCCGCCAGCCACGACCATTCCCCGGTCACGAGCCCGCGTCCAACCCGGCGAGGACCGGCGGCACCGGCACGCCGCGCTGGACGAACAACTGGGCCAGCGCGGAAGCGCCCGGACCGGGTCCGTGCCCCCGTCGCCACGCGGGAACGGCGGTGACGAGCCGTTCCCGCCCCGCCGGCAGCAACAGGCAGACCGCCTCCAGCACCCGACCACCGGTCGCGCGGCGGACCTGCAGCAACACCTGGAGCGCGGCGGTCACCTGGGCGTGCAGCGCCGCGCGCGGCAGTCCGCCGAGCAGGCCGAGCGCTTCCAGCCGGGCCGGCACGTCAGCGGGGGTGTTGGCGTGCAGTGTGCCCGCGCCGCCGTCGTGGCCGGTGTTGAGGGCACCCAGCAGATCGACCACCTCCGCCCCACGGCACTCCCCCACCACGAGCCGGTCGGGGCGCATCCGCAACGCCTGACGTACCAGGTCGCTGAGGCCGACGGAACCGGCTCCCTCGACGTTGGCGGTCCGCGCCTGCAGCCCCACCACATGGGGGTGCACCGGACGAAGCTCCGCCGCGTCCTCCACCAGGACGATCCGCTCGGTCGGTGGCACCAGCCCGAGCAGAGTGTTGAGCAGGGTGGTCTTGCCGGAGCCGGTCCCGCCGGTGACGAGATAGGCCAATCGGGCCGCCACCAGCGCAGCGAGCAGCGGCGCGACCGATGCCGGCACCGTGCCGTGGTCGACAAGCTCGCCGAGGGTGAAGGGACGCTGGCGGAAGGTCCGCAGCGAGAGATAGGGGCCGCTCGTCGCCACGGGCGGCAGCACCGCGTGCAGCCGGGTGCCGTCGGGCAGCCGGGCGTCGGCGTACGGGCAGCCGTCGTCCAACCGGCGGCCGCAGGCCGCGGCGAGGCGCTGCGCGAGCCGCCGCACCTCCTCCGGCCCGCCCAGCGACATCGGTGCCCGCTGCAGGCCGCGGCCACGGTCGACCCAGACCTGGCCACCGTTCACGAGCAGATCGGTGACTTCCGGATCGGCGAGCAGCGACGAGAGAGGACCGGCGCCGACGAGATCGTCGTGCACGCGGTTGGCCAGGCGGAGGACGGTGGTGTCGCCGAGAACGGCGGCACCGGGTTCGGCGCGGAGTGCGGAGACGACCGCGGCCGGCGTGACGTCGACGCCGTCGGCGGCGAACCGTTGTCGTACCCGTGTCGCGAGCTGCCTGTCACTCACGCCGCCGCCCTCGGCGTCGTCCCGGCGATGTCGGCGACGATGCGCTGGCAGAGCGAGGCCAGCGGGCCGCGCCCGCTCGCCGCGGGCGCCTCGCCGCGCTCCATGCCCCGACACAGCCCCGGCTCCGGCCGCAACGTGCCGGCGAGCGGCAGGTCGAGGGCCCGCGCGACCTCCCGCGCCTTGAGCCGGCCCGGCGCCGGCCCGCGGACGATCACCGACAGATCGGGGCAGTGCAGGGCGGCGGTGGCCGCGACACGGGCCGCTGCGGCGGTGGCGCGCAGCTCGGCGGGGACCACGACGAAGACCTGATCGGCGGCCTGCAACGCGATCACCGCCGCGTCGTCGAGCTGACGGGGAAGGTCCACCACGACGAGATCCCGGCCGCGGCGTCCGGCGTCCATCGTGGCGGCCATCGCCTCGACCGGCACGGCGAGCAGGTCGCCCCGGTCCCACGAGAGCACGACGAGGTCCCCGCGGCTCGGCAGTGCCTGCACCAGTGCCGGTGGGTCCACCCGACCGTCCGTCTCGGTCAACGCCGGCCAGCGCAATCCTTCCAGCTGCTCCCAGCCGAGGACGAGATCGAGACCGCCGCCGAGCGGGTCCGCATCGACCAGCAGGGTGCGCAGACCGGCCCGAGCAGCGGTGACCGCGAGCCCGCCCGCGAGGACGCTCGCGCCGGCGCCGCCCCGGCCGCCGATGACCCCGATGATCCGGGCGCCGGAAGCGGGGGTCGAGCCCGGCGACTGCTCCGCGAAGCGGTCCACCAGCCATGGTTCGGCGGCGGGGAGCATCGCCACGTGCTCGGCGCCGAGCAGTTCGGCCAACTGCCAGGGCTTATCGTCGTGTCCCGACCGGCCGACCAGCACCAGGCGCGGACGGCGCGGTAGCCGCGCCCGCAGGCATGGCTGCGCCTGGTCGACGCCGATGAACACGAGCGGTGCGGTGGCGTAGCGGGACCGCGCGGCGGCCGGGTCGGGCGCCAGGTCGACCTCGGTGCCGGCGGCGGCGGCCAGCCGCAGCAGGTCGTCGAGCAACTCGGCGTCGCCGGTCAGCACGAGCGGCAGTCGGGCGCCGGCATGGACGGAGGTACGGAGCGGCATCGCGGCCTCCACGGGGTGGGTACGAGGGGTACCGCCACACCGTGGAGGAGCCGGAGCGGGCCGCCAACCCCTGCGGACGCCGCCTGTGGATAACTGAACCGCCTGTGGATAACTCCCGGACTGCCTGTGGATCTGCTACGTCAGCGGCTCCAGGCGAGCGCCCGCTGGGTCCGCTCGTACTCCCGGGACAACTCGGCGTCGATCTGCGCGGCCCGCGCTTCGGTGAGCGCCACCGCCGGCTCCCGCCAGGTGCGCTCGGTGATCATTCGCGCCCGCAGCCCGACCGGCGGGTGCGTCGCGAAGAGGGACACGTCGTCGCGGATCGACAGCTGGCGCAGCAGCGGCAGCTGCTCGGCGTTCGCGGCCCGTGCCTCGTCCGCCGTCCGACGCCAGCGCACCGGCCCGTGACCGGCGCGCGCGTCCCGGCGCACCAGCATGTCGATGACGTCGGCCATCAGAGCCGAATCGGAGAGGCTCGCCGCCGCCGCGGAACCGGCCACCCGGGCCGCCATCTCGTCCGCGAGGTACTCGGCGCGCTGGGTGTCGCGCAGGGCGACCCAGAGCAGCAGCAGGTGCGCACCGAACAACAGGCGCGCCATCGTCGCCTGCACCACTCCGGCCAGCAGTGCGCCCACCATCTCCAGGAGACCGGCCCCACGGACCGTGTCGACCGGCCGGACCAGGTCGGCCGCGTTCGCGAGCATGGTGAAGGCCGGTTGCGTCAGCAGCAGGCGCCGTGAGTCGCCGTTGACGAAGTGCCCGAGTTCGTGGCCGAGCAGCGCGACCCGTTCCTGCGGCGGCAGCGAGCCCCAGAGCGGCAGCCCGAGGCAGAGCACCCGGCGCCGCCGCACCCCCACGCACGTCGCGTACGCGTTGCGGTGCCGCTCGTCGACCGCCACGATGTCCGGCGTGGGGGCGCCGATGGCGGTCGCCACCTCGTCGATCAGCCGGAACAGCGCTGGCGCGCGCTCGCGCGTCAGCACCTCGAGCTCGGGATCGAGCCGACCGAACCGCGGGCGCAGCGTGAACGCCACCGCGAGCGCGACGATGCCGACCAGCATGTTCAGCGCCGGGAACCGGTAAGCGACCAGCAGCCACCCGCCGGCCGCCGCGAGCAGGGCGACGGCGGCGAGCAACAACACCGAGGCGGTCACCGTCACGATCCGCGCCGGTCCGAGGCCGCGCTGCGCAAGGGGGCGCTGCGCCAGCGCGGTGAACTGCTGCCGCGTCAGGCGGTAGGCGAGGCCATGCGTCCGCCGGTCGATCCACCGCCAGCCGAACTCCGGGCGGTGCCGCTTCGGCTCGTACCGGTCCAGGTTCCACTCGCAGCGCGGGCACCACGGCGCGGCCTCACGGATTGTCACGGTGGCCGAGGAACACCTCGCACAACGGTCGGCGGCCGCCTCGCTGATGATCACGGAGGTAGAGGATGCCGGAGGGATGACCGGACCGGAACGGCCCGTTCGGCCGAGGCGCTATTTCCGGTACGCATTCCGCCCCGCCGACAAGTGAGTTGAAATTGCGGGGCCACCCGGCTGGGATGGCGGGATGGCCATCCGTCGCATCAGTTCCGAGGAACGCCTGACCACGAGTTTTCCTCTGCAGTCGTACGCCTTCGAGCGCTCACCGGCGAACGCCGCCGCGACCCAGGAGACGCGGCAGTATCTGCCGTACAACGAGGGCAACGTAACGCTCGTCGCCGAGGAGTCGGACACGGTCGTCGCCGCCGCATCGGCGATACCGATGCGGCAGAACATTCGCGGCACCGTGTTTCCCATGGCCGGAATCGCCGGTGTGGCCACGCATCCCCTCGCCCGGCGACAGGGACACGTACGTCGACTCCTCACCCAACTGCTCGGCGAGATGCGCGACGAGGGTCATGCCGCCACGGCGCTCTACCCTTTCCGGCCGTCGTTCTACGAGCGTTTCGGCTACGTCGGTTTCCCCAAGCCACGCACCGTCACGTTCTCGCCGGCGGACCTGAATCATTTTCTGCGCCTCGACCTGCCCGGCGAGGTCACGTGGCAGCGGATCAAAGACGGCTACGACACCTACCGCGACTTCATCCACCGGTCGCTCGCCGAGCGGCACGGATTTGCCGCCTTCCCCGATTACCGGGCTGCACGGCAGCGCGACAGCGATGAGGAGTGGCTGGTCATGGCGGTCGTTGACGGGGAGACCGTCGGCGCGGTGACGTACCGGATCGAAGACCATGCCGGCGACCTCCTCGCCGGTGACCTGCTGACCACCGGGCCGGTCGGTCGGGCACTGCTGCTGCAGTTCTTCGCCCGCCACGTCGACCAGGTCGCCCGGGTGACCACGACCGTTTCGGCGAACGAAAGCCCCGAATTGTGGGCCACGGATTTCGCCGCCCACACCGAAGCCAAGATCTCCTTTCCCGGCTCGTCCGCCCCGATGGCACGGATCCTGTCGATGGAGGCGCTCCACGGCATCGCTGCGGGCCCGGGACGGGTCACCATCGAGGTCGTCGACGATCCGTTCATCGCCGGGACCTACCTGCTCAACGGGGAGGGCGGCCGGCTGGAGGTGACCGCCGAGCGGGCCGCCACGCCAGCCGCGACGCTCACCGCCGCGGGGATCTCCGCGCTGGTCTACGGCGTGCTCGACCCGGTCGAGGTGGCCCTGCGCGGCTTCGGCGCCGTACCCGATGCCGCGGCGACGGCGCTGCGCGGCATCTTCCCGCCGCGGACCCCGCGCCTGTTCGCGTCGTTCTGATCGCGGCGGCGCCACCTGGCGTGGGAGCGCTTGCCCGGAAAGAGCGACGACCCCCGCCGGGGGGATGCGGTTTCAGGTTGTTGGCTGATGCCAGCTGGCGACAACCCGCGTCGATGAGCAGGCGCCGGGCCTCGTAGGTTGAGGTTCGCGTCCGGCCCGTATCAAGGCTCGCGCTGCCTTCTTGCTGCCTCGCTGCCTGGCGCCTCGCTCACAAGCTCTGTGTGACTCGTCCGAGGTCGTGCGCAGGCGTCCGCGACGTGGGGCGATCGTCCGCACCCTCTCGCCGGGCAACCATCCATGTCTGGGCCTGTTGCTGTCACCGTTGCTGTCGGCCAGCCGCTCGCTCTGTTGCAGCGGAGCTCCCTTAGCGGAAGAAGTCTCGGACGCAAACTCTGCCCACAGGCCACTGGCAGGTGTGCATCCGAGGGAGGCCAGCCTCTTCTCAGCGGGTGCCGCCAGCCGGATGCCCTCGCCACCGACAGTTGGGGCGCCGGACGCCGTTGGGTGAGGCTCTACCGTGGATAGTGGGAGTGAGGCAGTATGCCAGTCGGGGCCGACGAGCTGGCCGCCGTGCCGCATTGGTCGCTCAGACTCATCGTGGGGGGTCGGCAGTGGCAGTATACGACCGGTCAGAGCCAACGCTCGGAACATCTTTGGCTTTGTGGAGGTTTCGGCAAGACCGCGCGGCCATCAGCGACCATTACTGGGCGGCAACCCTAGCAGGGGATTTGTTGAGCTACACGCTCAAGAGCAAACCTGATCAGATGGAGCCGGAGCAGGCGCTCGGAATAACCGACGACCGATACAAGAACCGACTCGGACACAGTGTTAGTGACCTCAGGCGGCGTACTAAGATCGGCGAACGGTGGCGGCGTCTCTCGATGCTGGTTCTGATGTCCTCAGCATTTGAGCGATTTCTGCTCGGCATCGCCACTGCGGCCGTAAATTCGGATCCGACCCGCACGCCAGGCTTCCCCAAACGACTTGACGGCCTACTCCTCAAGAAGTACAACCTGAACGTCGAGCAGGTGCCACTCGAAGGACTCACCAGGGGTGAGTGGTCATCTAGAATTGCGGAATACCGGAGGCTGTTTGGAGATGCACCCAGCACACTTCTTCAAGCCGAGTCGGAGCTAGACCGCCTTCGCAAAGCACGGAATGCAGTTGCCCACCAGTTCGCCGTGGAAGCGCGTAAACTTTCAGAGCATACGATGCTAGTCCTCGGGGCGCGTCGGGCTGCGGCGACTCTCCCTCAGAGCTTGGCCGTAAGTCATGAATCGGTTCTTCGTTGGCTTCGCTGCATCGGTGAAGTGTCCGACGCGGTTGACCACCACCTGACGCGGGACTATATCGGAGGCTACGAAAGCGGCCTGATCTACTTAGAGTGGTTGCAGAGTCCGAGCAAATTCGAGAAGTCAGTGGGCGTGACCCTGCAGGGGCACAATAAGACCGACACGCTCCGCTTCAACAACATGTTCAGCGAGCTCCTAGGCAATTCAGTAGGCAAGGTTTACACACGATCACTGCAGGCGTACGTCGATAAGCTCTAGTTGCGAACGCCAGCAACTCCGGGAAGGGCGGCCATTGAGGTGCTTATGCCGTTGGCAACTACGGATAGTGGGATGCTGGCCCCTACCTCCCACGCGTTTTCCCCGGCTGACCTACGCATTACGAGTCAGTCCCCCGGCGCTGGTCCACCGCCTGGCCCTCGTGCCGGGCAGCGTATGTCCGTCCGCGACCGTCCGCTCATGCTCGCTGGTTTGGCTGCTCGCTTGGCTGCTCTCCTGGTGCCGGTCATGCGGTTTGATGCGACGGCGACGGCGGCCGCACAACGCTTACATTCCACTGCTTGCTCGACCGGGGTAGCCGAGTTCGTCCTCAAGCGTCTCGCGGATCTTGCGGAGCGTGCTGTCGTCAGCTTGCGTAAGCAGAGAGACCACCACACCGAGTTCGACTGCACGACTAGCCGATAGCCGGTCATGGGCCCGCCGCTTCGGTTGGTCCGGGTCTACCTGCCTATCCACCTCGTTCGGAGGGCCGCCGAGTGCGATGCGCCGCGCCTCGCGGATCCGGCTTATGAACTCGACGAGGACCGGCTGATCATCGAGCGGGTCGATGACGATCACGTCCGGCTGGTCACCACCAGGCATGACCCGTTCGACCGCAGCGTTCGCACCGTACGCATTCAGAAAGTTCGGCACTTGCCCGAGAGCAGGGGTGCGCTTGCCAACTTCGATCAGGCGCAGGTACTCGGAGGAGAACCCGAGTTTGGCCGCCGCATCCGCGCGGGACATGCCAGCCTTCCATCGCAGACGTTCTAGCAGCTCCCCGAATCGGCGGTTGTCTGATTCCCGCCCCGGCCCGACGGTTAGGTCGTAGCGAGGGGTCTGTGAAGCGTGCCGGTGGGCGTCCAACTGCCTGTCGCCATCGTCCACGCCTTCACCGTACACCAACAACTAGTTTTTTTGTTGGAGGTAGTTGCGCACACCCACTCCCCGATCTACGCTCCAACTACTGGCAACACCGCCAGTCACCTTTGTTGCAAAGGTCGGAGATGGAGACTGACATGTACGACCGCGGGAACGACGGCGCCGTGCCCGCCGAGCGCGCCAAGCCGACGGGCGGGATCTACTCGTTGCCGGTCGTCGGGAATGCCGCCGCAGGAGTTCGCGAGTTCTACGACGACATGGCCCCGTCGGACACCGACAGGACCGAGGTGCGAGTCGCCAAGGAGGTACTCCGCTGGTCCTCGGCGGTCGCCGGGGCGGCGGCTGTTGCGGTGATGGTGCTGTGAGCCGGCCGGCGCTGTCGGCCAGTGCCGCTCGGTGTCGTTCCCTCTGGTCCTGCCGTCGGCGACCGCTTGCTGTGACCATTGACACCGGTCACGCATCAGGGCGTTCGCTGACTTTCTGTGACTCCCCGGCACCCCCGGAAGCGAGCCGCGCCCGCTCCTGCCGTTCCTTCAGCCCTCGCCGGTCCTCTTGAAGGGGCTCCGGGTTGGCGGGTATGTCGGCAAAGCCTGGTCGGGTGGCGTGAGCATTGGGCTAAGGCCTTGGTCGAGGATGGCGCGATCGGCATCGGACAGCCGAACTAGAGGTCGGCGGAGGTAAATGCTCCACGCGTGGGGCTTGGGAAACGCGTCCAGCTGGTCCACCAACGGCTGCAACTCCAACCCGCCGGGATAGGGCACTACGCCCTCGATGCGCAGATCACATACTGAGTGGAACTCACGCTCGGCGATCTCTATCGGTTGGTCCAAGCGACGTACGGCGGTTGCGGCGGTCGCGGTGCCGATGACGCGGCCCCGGTCGCGCGTTGGTTTGTGCCAGGCGCCACGGGTGGCGTATAGGAACAGCCGATCGCCGGGCGCGAGTCGCGCCACCTCGGCTCGTCGTATGGCGGGGAAGGCCATCCGCTGCTCGTGCAGCACCCACCAGATGGCGTCGCGTTCGCCGAGCACGACCAGATAAGAGCCACTCACTCCGCAGACTCTACGAGCACCTCGCCATGGGCACGATCAGGGAGTGCCGGTGGGTCGTGCAGACGGTAGCTGCGCGGGCACACGGATTAGGGGGCAGCAACAAACTGACTACCCGCACCTTGAAGGCTAGGGGAATGTCAACAGGACTGGGGGTCCGAATCCCGGTCATTCCGGGTATGTACCGGATCTTGGTCGGCCACCTACACTGTCCCTTCAAATGGACGAGGTTTCGGGGTACCGGCGGTTGGCGGCGGAGCAGCGCGCGCGCATGATCATTGACCGCCAGCTGACGGATGCCGGCTGGACCGTTCAGGATCGCAAGGCGATGAATCTGTTCGCCGGCCAGGGCGTCGCGGTCCGCGAGGCGGTGATGGCCAAGGGCCACGGCCGAGCTGACTACCTGCTCTACGTCGATCAGAAGACCGTCGGCGTAATCGAGGCGAAGCCCCAGGGCACGCCGTTGTCGGGGGTGGAGTGGCAGTCGGCCAAGTACGCCGAGGGCCTCCGAGCGGAGGTGCGGCTCAAGGCACTGACAGTGGACGGCCGCCTGCCGTTCGTGTTCGAGGCGAGCGGGTCGGAGACCCACTTTACCAACGGGTTCGACCCCCAACCGCGGGCCCGCCGGATCTTTGCGTTTCCCCAGCCGGGCATCCTGGCCCGCATCCTGCGGGATGCCGCGGCAGAACCGAATCGGCCTACCTGGCGAGCAAAGGTGCGCCACCTGCCGCCGCTAGATACCGCTCCGCTGCGGCCCGCCCAGATAACCGCGATTCAGGGTATTGAGCAGTCACTGGCCGAACAGCGGTTCGACCGGTCGCTGGTGCAGATGGCCACTGGCGCCGGCAAGACCTACACGGCGGTCACCCAGGCGTATCGGCTGCTCAAGCACGGCGGCTTCGCCCGGATCCTGTTCTTGGTCGACCGCAACAACCTCGGCGACCAGACTCTGGCCGAGTTCCAGAACTATCGCACCCCCGACGATGGACGCCGGTTCACCGAGCTGTACAACGTCGACAAGCTTACAAGTACCGGCATGCTCCGCAGCTCCAACGTCGTGATCTCTACCATTCAACGGGTGTACCGGGTGCTGGCCGGCGGCACCGCTCCCGAGGGCGATGACCCTGGGCTAGACGACTACGTGCCAGATGCCCCGGTGAGCGTCGTCTACAACCGGGACCTCCCGCCCGAGGCGTTCGATCTCGTGATCGTCGACGAGGCGCACCGGTCGATCTACGGCGTGTGGCGGAGCGTGCTGGAGTACTTCGACGGGCACATCGTTGGCCTGACCGCCACCCCCGGGAAGCAGACCTTCGGCTTCTTTCGGCAGAACTTGGTTTCCGAGTACACCTATCCGCAGTCGGTCGCCGACCGCGTCAATGTCGACTTCGATCTGTATCGGATCAAAACCCAGATCAGCGAGCAGGGCTCCCGCATCGAGGCCGGAACAGTCGTTCCGAAGGTTGACCGACGCAGCCGCGTGCAGCGCCTCGAAGAACTCGACGAAGACCTTGAGTACACCAGCAAGCAGTTGGATAGAGCGGTCACCGCCAAGTCGCAGATCCGGCTGGTGCTGGACACCTTCCGCGACAAACTGTTCACCGAAATCTTTCCCGGCCGCACCACCGTGCCCAAGACGCTGATCTTCTGCAAGGACGACGCCCACGCTGAAGAGGTTGTCACCACAGTGCGGGAGGTGTTCGGAAAGGGAAACGACTTCGCTGCGAAGATCACCTACAACGCCAGGGATCCGAAGGGCCAACTGCAAGCGTTTCGCACCTCGGCGAGCCTGCGCATCGCGGTGACCGTCGACATGATCGCCACCGGAACCGACGTCAAGCCCCTCGAGTGCGTGTTCTTTATGCGCGACGTACGGTCGGCGTCCTACTTCGAGCAGATGAAGGGTCGTGGAGCTCGCACCATCGCCCCCGCCGATTTCCAAGCGGTCACCCCCGACGCGACCGAGAAAATCCGTTTCGTCATCGTCGACGCGGTGGGCGTCACCGACCACGACTTCGTTGACCCGCCACTCAATCGAGAGAAGGGCGTCTCGCTTAAGCAACTGCTGGACAAGGCCGCCGCCCTGACTATCACCGAGGCGGAAACCGCCACCCTCGCCTCCCGACTCGCCGCGCTGCAACTCCAGCTCACCCCGGCCGAGCAGGCCGAACTCGACCATGTCGCCGGCACACCGGTCCGGGACATCGTGCGCGGCCTCGTCGACGCGGTGGACCCCGATACCCAGGCCAAGGCCACCGCCCACGCCGCGGATCCGGCGGTTGCCGTGCAGAACTTGATAAACGCGGCGGTGAAACCACTGGCCGCTAACCCGCAGCTACGTCAGCGGATCCTGGAGTTGCGCCAGGCCCACGATCGAATCATCGACGAAGTCAGCGTCGACACCCTCGTCGACGCCTACGGGGTGGTGGACACCTCCCGCGCCCGCTCGATCGTCGACTCCTGGCAGGTCTACCTCAATGAGCACCGCGACGAGATCACCGCGATCCAGCTGCTGACCGAGGCCCGCGAGCGGCGCATCGCCTTCAGCGACATCAAGGAACTGGCCGAGCGCATCGCGCGCCCGCCGCGCAACTGGACTCCGGACCTGATCTGGTCCGCGTACGAGGTCCTGGAAGCGGACCGTGTTAGGCACAGCGACCGGCACACCCTGACCGACCTGGTCTCTCTGATTCGATTCACGGTCGGCCAAGACGACCGGCTTGTGCCCTACGCCGAACGAGTCCGGGAGCGGTACGCTGCGTGGCTGCTCCAACAAGACCAGGCCGGAGCGAACTTCACTGACGCAGAAAGATGGTGGCTGGACCGGATGGTCGAAGTAATCGCCGTGTCGGCCGGGCTGAGTCCCGACGACCTGGACAACGCGCCCTTCACCGAACGTGGCGGCATCGACGGCGCCATCCGCGACCTCGGTCCGAAGGTAGCCGACCTCATTGACCAGCTAAATGCAGGACTAGGGGCATGATCGGCATGCCTTGGCCGCTGCCATCAGATTGGCGCTGGGCCGCGTTCAAAGATGTCGCGCGAGTCGTCAGCCATCTGGTTGACCCAGCCCTCTATCCGGATGCGCCTCATGTCGCACCCAACCACATCGAGGGTGGTACTGGGCGGCTACTCCCGTTCCGCACGATTGCTGCCGATGGCGTTAAAAGCCCAAAGCATCGGTTTCAAACAGGACAGGTCATCTATTCGAAGATCAGGCCCTACCTGGCAAAAGTTATCGTGGCCGACTTCGATGGACTCTGCAGCGCAGACATGTATCCAGTAGCCACAGATCTCGATCCTCGATTCCTGAAGTGGTGGATGCTCACTCCGGAATTTACCCGGAGAGCGGCAGGCGAACAGGCCCGGACAGTTCTACCGAAGATCAACCGGCGCGCACTTGAGAAGCTCCCTATTCCGGTGCCACCGCAGGCCGTCCAGCGGCAAATCGTCGACATCCTCGAAGACCACCTCTCCCGCCTCGGCGCCGCCAACGACTACATCAACGCCGCCAGAGCGCGAGCGGAGTTGTTGACCACGTCCGCGTTGTTGGCCGATGAGTCGATGGCTTCCTCGCCGAGGCTAACCCTGCGAGAGGTGCTCGCCGAGCCGCTGTCGAACGGTCGATCCGTGCCCACCAGAGAAGGCGGCTTTCCCGTCCTTCGCCTGACAGCACTTCAACAGGAGCGAGTCGATCTAAATGAGCGGAAGGGTGGAGCCTGGACACTTGATGAGGCGCGGCCATTCCTTGTACAGCAAGGTGATTTTCTGGTGGCCCGTGGCAACGGCAGCCTTCGGCTCGTGGCCCGAGGCGCCTTAGTGCAAGAGAAGCCGGACCCCGTCGCCTATCCTGACACCTTGATCCGGGTCCGCATGGATCCGAAACGAACTAACCCCAGTTTTCTCTCCTTGGTCTGGAACTCTCCGGTCGTGCGACGGCAGGTTGAATCTATGGCCCGGACGACTGCCGGGATCTACAAGGTAAATCAGAAGCACCTGGAGACCGTTGTCCTGCCGGTCCCAACTCTGGACGAACAGGCTCAAATATGCGCTCGTGTAGAGCATGTCAGGGTAGCTCAGAGACGTCTCACGGAAATCTGCACAACATCCACGATTCGGTCTAGCGCACTGAGAAGGGCTACCCTTACCGCCGCTTTCTCCGGTCGCTTGACCGGTCGAGCGCGTGATTTGGAGATTGTGGAGGAGATGGCCGGTGTCTGATGCACGCCGTTTGGTTGACAAGCTGTGGTCGTACTGCAACGTGCTCCGCGACGACGGCGTCGGCACCATCGAATACACCGAGCAGCTGACCTACCTGCTGTTCCTCAAGATGGCGCACGAGCGGGAGACCCGTCCACTCAAGCCGGAGCGCATCGTGCCGCCAGAATGCTCGTGGCAGCGGCTACTCGACGCCGACGGTGACGACCTGGAGGTCACCTACCGGCACATCCTGGAAGACCTCGCCCGGCAGCCCGGTACCCTGGGCACCATCTTTCGCAAGGCGCAGAACCGGATCCAGGACCCGGCTAAGCTCAAGCGGCTGATCGTCGACCTGATCGACAAGGAGAACTGGTCGGCCACCGGCACCGACATTAAGGGCGACGCGTACGAGGATCTACTGTCCAAGGGCGCCGAGGACATTAAGTCTGGCGCGGGCCAGTACTTCACCCCGCGCTCGCTAATCCAAGCGATGGTCGACTGCGTACAGCCGACCGTCCGGGATACGGTCGTCGACCCGGCAGCTGGCACGGGCGGGTTCCTGCTCGGCGCCCACGAGTACGCCTCCCGGCACGCAGAGACCCTGACGCCAAGTGAGCGGGAGCACCTGCGCGACGCCTTTGTCCACGGCGTCGAGCTTGTCGACGGCACCGCCCGGCTGGCGGCCATGAACCTACTGCTGCATGGGATTGGTACTCCCAACGGCCAGAGCCTGATCGAGGTCAAGGACGCCCTCATCGCCGACCCAGGCCGCCGGTACTCGGTGGTGCTGTCTAACCCGCCTTTCGGCCGCAAGTCCTCACTGACGATGGTCGGTATGGACGGTCGCGAGTCGCGCGAGGAGCGGGAGATCGAGCGGCAGGACTTCAGCGTCACCACCGCGAACAAGCAGTTGAACTTCCTACAGCACATCGCCACGATCCTGAACATCAACGGCCGGGCCGCAGTCGTCCTGCCTGACAACGTGCTGTTCGAGGGCGGCGTCGGCGAGACACTACGCCGACGGATGCTGCGTGACTTCGACCTGCACACCATGTTGCGCCTGCCCACTGGCATCTTCTACGCGCAGGGCGTGAAGGCCAACGTGCTGTTCTTCGACAAGAAGCCAGCTGCCGAGCGCCCGTGGACCGAGAGACTGTGGATCTACGACCTCCGCACCAACCAACACTTCACCCTGAAGCAGAACCCACTGCGCCGCCAGCACCTCGACGACTTCGTCTCCTGCTACGCGCCAGGCAAACCCCGGTCAGAGCGCGCCGAAACCGAACGGTTCAAGTCCTTCACGTACGAGGAACTTGTTGCGCGCGATAAGGCCAACCTTGATGTCAGTTGGCTGCGGGATGACTCGCTGGAGGACACGGACAATCTTCCGGCACCCGAGATCATCGCGCGGGAGATCGTCGAAGATTTAACCGCAGCACTGGCGGAATTTGAGGCTGTAGCGGTAGCCCTTGAGGCAGGGGCTAGGGGGTAGAAGCGCGGGTCGCTGGGCCGAGAAGATTACTAGTGTCCTCGTGGTTCACCAACTACAGGTAAGGAGTCCCCGGCCGGCCTCGTCATCGGGCCGGCCACGCCTTGTTACCTGGGCAGACGTCGTTACCAATGGTCGTCGTGGTCGCTCTCGCTCGGCCTCCGACGGCCTGGTGACGGCCTGACCTTGGTCTTCGTCGCCCCGCCCGAACCGACGCCCACCCGTTACCGCTGCCCGATTGACGCCCCCGACGGCGTGGGATCCGCCCTGAAGGACCAGCGTGATACGAGAACGTCAGAGGGCATCTCTACCCTTACGGACGGTTGAGGATTTGCTCGGCGTAACTAACCTGCTACCTACGTTCTGGTAGCTCTGTCCCCTACCGCCGAGGGAGCGACGGATGGCCTGTTCACAGAAGGTCCGACTTTACGGCTTGAGGGCCAGGTGCATGGACTGATGAGCCGCCAGACTTCGCCTCTCATCACCGCCGCGAACGTCGGAGCGTTGCTCTCGCCTCTCGCCCAGGCCGTCACGGTTGGTGGTATCACCTGGAATGCCAACCGGGGAGTCAGCAAGGAAGGCATGGTTCGCGTTCGTACCGCGCTGGCAGTTCTAAGTCCATGCATGCTGCGCCTGGTGGTGAATCCCCTGGCGCCAAGCGAGCCTAAGCTTCAGTACCTCGCCGGCACTGGTCGCGACAGGTTTTCAGCTCGTCGTCTGTGCGTCAACGTTCCCCATCGCCCGATCACCGGCACCCACAAGCACCGTGTGGAGCCCGGGTCGTCCGACGAAGGTGCCTACGAACCCACAGATATTCCGGAAGTTCCGCTTCAACCCAGGGTCGCTCCGGGTACGTACCGTGCGATCCTTGAAGCGTTCGCGAACGAGTGCTTCATTGAGATGGCGTCCGATTTCACCTGGTCAGAGCCGTGAGGAGGGGAACCATGGACTCAGCAGCCACCGTGGGCGCGATCCTACGCACGATCAACGACCAGACTGTCGTCCGGCCCTACGGCGACGGGCTCCTGGTGGACCTACCGCTGACGTACGGCGACGGCGACGTGGTCCGGATCCTGGTAGAGCCCATGGGATCTGGGTTCCGGGTATCAGACCGAGCCGTTGCTGCCACTCAGCTCGCCATGACAGGCGTCAACGTGGGCGCTGGGCGTCCCGCTGAGGCATTTGCGGAGGCTGCGCGAAGCGCTGGCCTCAGCGGAGTCAATGCTGCGCCGGGGGAGCTTGCGACCTTCGGGGTTGCTGAAGAACTCGGACGGATGGTGCTGGATGTTGCTCAGGCGTCCATGCGCACGGAGCAACTCCGCTGGCTCGCGGTCCGCCAGACTCTAACTAGATTCCCTGACCGCGTAGTGGATCGTGTCAAGAGCTGGGCACAGGGCAGTCGCCATGTTCAGCGGGAGGCCCCGTTGGCTCTACGATCCGGCCGAAAGCGTCAGGTCACGCTTCGTGTTTCTAGCCACGATCGCTCTGCCTATATCCAGGCAGTCAGCTCACGAGATCGCGACCAAGCGGCAGAGCACTGCTACTACATCTTCGACCTGTCGGATGTGCCTAAGGAGAACCGGATCGCGGCTCTCGATGGCGCTCGGGCGGACTGGCCGACTGAGATCGTGAGCGAACTGGCCCAGGTGGGTGATGTGGAGTTTTTCGCGGATCCGCTGAGTCTGGAGCGACAACTTGACAAGCTAGTGCCGCCGCCGCGCGCGGCGTTACAGAGGTAAGCACAGGGACGCTCTGGAACGTTCGCTGTCAAGGCGGTCTTGACGAAGCGGGCCAGGTTTGCTCCTCGCCGACGAGGCCGTGGTGGGGTTGCGGCGCGGGGCACACCCAGGCAGGCCCCTGGCCTGCCGGCAACAGCCGGCCTGAGGGGTCGCAGAGGCTCCGGGGTCAAGGGCGGCCCGCAGGGCCGTCGCGTAGCGACGCGAAGCGCCCTTGACCTTGGAGGGGCGCCCCCGCACACTCCGCGCCGCAACCCCACCACGGCCGGCGGTGACTCGCCCTACGGCGCGGCGGTGCGACGGCCGCCGCGCCCCGGCCGGCCCACCAGCTGCCCACTCAACGGCCTGTCGTTCTGCGGCGGCCCTCTGGGCTTCCCGCTCTCCGCGCCAGCCGCCGGGCATCAGGCGTGACGGCCGCAGAGCGACAGCGGCAGCGGCCGGCGCGCGCCCAGGCGGCGGCGCGTGCGGCCCGTTCAGGGCCGCCTTGAAGACGTACAGAAACTTTGAACAACCTGCCGGCGGCCGGCCTGTCCGGTCTCGGGACCTGCGTGACAGATCGGTATCAGGACCTGCGTAGACACTCCGCCGAGGTTGGCAACAGCGAGCGGTGGAGCTCCGTGACCGCAGAAAGGACATCGGAGCCGGCTCACTGACTCGGCTCACGCTCCGGACAGTCGGCGTGCAGCCAGGTTGCGGCCAGGTCCTGGCTCGTCACGATCAGCCTTCCGGAGAGACAAACGATTTCGTGTCGGCACCCGTGTTCGTGCGGCAGCACTTCGTCCAGCATCACGTCCTGGAGCTGGGCCACGTTCAGCCCTTGGTCGGCCGGCTCAATCGTCAGGCTCTGCACGCCGCGGTAGCGGATCGTCAGGTCTTCCTCGTGCTTCCAACAGTTGTGCCGCAGGTACAACTCAAGCCAGCGGCTTCCCTCCGTCTCCCCGGACGTCAGTCGCGCGGGCTTCAGGTCCTTGACGCACCGCTGACCGAAAAAGTCGTAGTGGCCGGGGTCCGTAGCGAACCTGCGTGCTCCCTCGGGCAACGAGTCAGCAAGCGACGGGAACTGCCGGAGGTATGCCTCGGGATCCAGAGCCATGCCGTCGCTGGTCCGCTCAACGCTGACATACCTCACTGCCGCGCCCCCTCCGATCCCGCCACCCGCAGCTCATACAGGCGAAGGGCATCATCGCACCTACGGCGGACCGAAGGGGAGATCGTCTAGCCGGCCGTGTCACCCACGTCCCGAGACTGATCTGTCACGGACGTCCTGAGACCCGACATGCCGGCGGCCGGCCGTGTCCTGTCACGGGGGATGCTTGACACTCGCGTCCCACCACATGCTTTACGCCTGCGGCTAATCTCGCTCCGTGAGTTTCGGCACCTACGCGCGCAAGGTCCGCGACAGGTCGCTGCCCTACGGCCGGAGAGTGTCCGCCCTACGGTCCTGCGTTCAGCTCTACAGGCCAATCGGATTCCACGCGACGTTGGGTTTCCTGGAGGAGATGGCTGGGCCATACCAGCAGGATGAGGACGCTCTCCTGAGGGCGCTTGACGCACTAGCGGCGAGCCGCGCCGGGTGGCATGCCGACATGCGGGACTACGCCCGCAGGCGTCGGCAGGCCAAGCAACGCGGGCAACGGGTCCCTCCCGTTGACGAGCAGAACCCGAATGGCTATCCGCGAAATTGGTACGGCGCGGCCAGGCCGGCGGCCCTCTACGCGCTGAGGCGTTGGAGTCGCGACCGCCTTCCCGCCTTGACGGGGTCATCTGACGAGACCGCCACCACCGTCGAGAACCTCGTCGTCGCCGTGCTGTCGTCAGGTGAGGACCTGGCTCCGGAGCAGAGCCAACTCCTGGACGTCACCGTTGCGGAGCTTCAGCGCCGCGTCCGGTCCGAACTTTGGCATCACGACCAAGGCGCCCACTACCGAGCCTGGAACCTGTTGAAGGTCGCCCGGCTGGTGAGAAGCGCAAGCGACCACAGATCGTCTCGACCGTAGTTCTGGTTACTAGGCCGAGTGTCAGCCTGGTGGCCCACGCGGCGCACGCTAGCCCTGTCGCCTAGGGAAGCGTGAGCCGTTGCCAGGCGGGTGAGGCAGAGACCTTGGTCGCGGCGCATGAATACCGGCAGCGTCGCAAGGGCCTTCTCGAACACCGGAACCGCTCGGCGTGGTGCATTCAGATGTACCCAGCAGGTCGCAGCTTGCACACCGATGTATGCAGGCATGCAGTAAGCCGCGATGTTGTCTCCATCCGCACTCGGCCGGGTTACCTCGCGCATAGCGGCGTCCAACTGGTCGGCGGAGTTCACCACCGAGCGGGAGGCGGTCGCCTGTGTCGCGGGCAAGGCGGTCGGCGGCATGCGGTTCCACAATCTTCGCCATTCATACGCGACGTGGCTGGTGACAGACGGTGTGCCGATCAACCTGGTGCAGCGGGTCATGGGCCATGAGCAGGCGTCAACGACGCTCAACCGGTACACCCACACGCCGGATGACTACGCCGACCGGGTACTTGCTGCCTTCGCCGACCCTGCTGCCTCTCTGCTGCCTCTGCGGGGCGAATCAGACACCGACGGTGACCCGAACGGGGCGAAGATGCGCTCTGACCAGGGTGGGAGCGCTTGCCCGGAAAGAGCGACGACCCCCGCCGGGGGGAGGCGGGGGTCGTCTGGGGTTCGGCTCCGGGGGGGTCGAGCCGAACCCACTCAGCGGTCACGGGGGGTGCAACCGCCGAGGGCCTGCCGGACGTGCCGACCACGGAAATGAAACCGTGTCGCAACTAAGCATGCCTGAGTCGACCCGTGCGCGTCGAGTGGCGTTTGCCCCAACTCGCATGACGCGCCGATGCGACTGCGAGACGACACGTCGTTTCACTGACCGGCTGATCAGGATCAAGCGGCTCGCCGAAGCGGTCGCTGTGACCCCACGTACCCGCCGACCATAGACCATCCGACTAGACTGGCCCGCCGTGGGCCGAAGCGCCGCCTTTTTCGATCTCGATAAGACCGTCATCGCCAAGTCAAGCGCCCTGGCGTTCGGTCGGCCGTTCTATCGCGACGGCCTCATCACGCGACGAGACGTGGTCAAGTCCGCGTACGCCCAATTGATGTTCCGACTGGGCGGCACCGACGAGCAGACCATGACCCGCACGCGCGACTATCTTGCGACGCTGTGCAAGGGTTGGCAGGTCGAACAGGTCCGTCAGATCGTCGCGGAGACCCTGCACGAGCTGATCAACCCATACGTGTACGCCGAGGCGGCTGCGCTGATCGAGGAGCACCAGGCCGCGGGGCGGGACGTCGTCCTGGTCAGCGCGTCGGGCGACGAGATGGTGCGGCCGATCGGCGAGCTGCTCGGGGTCAGCGACGTGATCGCGACCAGGATGACGATCGAGGACGGGCGCTACAGCGGCGCGGTCGAGTTCTACGCGGCCGGGCCGAGCAAGGTCGAGGCGGTCGCGGAGCTGGCCGAGGCGCGTGGCTACGACCTCGCCAACTGCTACGCGTACTCGGACTCCTCCACGGACATTCCCCTGCTGGAGTGCGTCGGGCATCCCACCGCGGTCAATCCGGACCGGGCGCTGCGCAAGATCGCCACGGAGAACGCCTGGCCGGTGTTGGAGTTCCGCCACCCGATCCCGCTCGGCCGGCGTCTGCGCGAACGCCCGGCCGTCCCGGTCGCCGCGGCCGCGCTCGGGGTCGGCGTGGGGGTCGCGATCGGGATCGCGTGGTACGGGCGGCACCGACGAACCCGCACCTCCCCCGCCTGACTGGTCGAGCAGCGCCTCCGCCATCTGCCGACTATCTCAAAAGCCGCATATACGTCCAGTAGCCGCAAATTCCGCGATAGCCCTAGTGCCCGACGGCGAAGGGGCGTACAAACAGTGGTGCGGACCCCGCCCAAACGGGCTCCGTGCACGGCCACCGGGCACCCACGCGCGACCAGCCACGGCAGGCACGTTGCGGCGGCACCGCGAGGGCCGCTGATAACGAGATCAAGGTGCACGCTTGGTAACCCGGCCGGACGTGTGATGACGGCGCCTCCTCCGTGAGGCGCCGTCCATGTGCGGGCCGGCGAATCTCCGACCCGACCCCGATCCGGCTCCTGACGCGGTAGGCCAGCGCCCCCGCCGCCCGTCCCACAGCCCGCCCGCAGCCCGCCCGCCGCCCGGCGCGCCTCGTCGATCAAGGGCCTTCGCGTCGATCAAGGGCGTATTCACACGATCGGAGATCTTTTGATGTGAATATGCCCTTGATCGACGAGGCGGGCCTGCGGGGGGACGGCGGGCGGGGGGACGGCGAGGGCGGGGGTCAGGCGGTTGCGAGGACTTCGTCGCCGATCGTCGTGAGTTGATCGGCGCCGACCTCGATGGCCGCCGCGTAGTGGCGCAGCCACGACCGCACCCCGTCCGGCGTCCCGGTGGCGTAGGCGCCGGCCGCTCCGAGGTACTCCGGCTCTCGCTCCTGGTGCCCGACGTCCACCGCGAGCAGGCCGCGCGGGTCGAACCCGGTCGACAGGAGGGTGAGGCGCGCCGCCGCGCGGGCGACCACGCCGGACGGCCCGGGGAAGGGGCGCAGCGCGAGCAGTTCACCGTGCACCACGGCCGCGAGCACCAGTGGGGAGACGCCTGTGCCGCCCGCGATGAGGGTCGCCAGGCCGTCGATCCGGGCCGCGACCCCCACGTCGGCGCTCGGCCGGCCGAGCACGTCGTCGGGGACCACCCCGCGGGCCGCCAGCACGTGCAGCTTCGCGAGCACCTGGCGCGGCGCCTTCTGCCACACGTCGACGAAACCGGGAAGCGCCCCGGCGATGCGGAGCGCGCCCTGCAGAACGGGGTCCGTGACCGTGCCGCCGCGGACCGCTTCGCGCTCGTGCACGTACCCCTCGAGCGCGGCGCTGGCCACGGCGGACCGGAGGCTGACCTCGGCCACGACCTGGCCGCCGTGCCGGCGCAGTGCGCGGTGCCGCAACGCCTGGTCGACCCGCTCGCGGGCGTGCTCGACCGACGTGGCGATGTCGGTGAGGTTGAGCAGGGGGGCAAGTGGGTCCGTGGTCACGGGTTCACGCTAATGCCCGGCCGTCAGCAGGTCGGCGGCACCCGAGGATCACGAGGTACTACCCAGGGGCTGCGCGATCGGGTGCGGAAATGGCATGATCCGCGCAGGAGTGAGCGGCAATGCTGCAGCTGCCGTGCAGGCCGGCCGGCACGTCCGCCACCGTCGGCAGACCGGCCGGCGCGCGGCACGGGCCATTGGGCGCGTTGTCGCACCCCTGGTCGGACCACGCCTCGCACCGGACACGGACCGCCACTAACCTCCTACCGAGACGCACCTCACCCGCGACGCGAGGAGTTCCACCCATGAGCGAGACCTTGGAGAACCTGCTGCGGGAGACCCGGCAGTTCGAGCCGCCGGCCGAGCTCGCCGCTGCCGCCAACGTCACGGCCGCCGCCTACGAGGAGGCCACAGCGGACCGGCTCGCCTTCTGGGAGCAGCAGGCGCGGCGACTCGACTGGGCGCGGGAATGGGACCAGGTGCTCGACTGGTCCAACCCTCCGTTCGCCAAGTGGTTCGTGGGCGGGCAGTTGAACGTCGCCTACAACTGCGTCGACCGACACGTGGTCGCCGGCCGCGGGGACAAGGTCGCCATCCACTGGGAGGGCGAACCGGGTGACACCCGCACCATCACGTACGCGGACCTGCAGCGACTGACCAGCCAGGCGGCGAACGCGCTCACCGACCTCGGGGTGGTGCCCGGCGACCGGGTCGCCATCTACCTGCCGATGATTCCCGAGGCGGCGGTGGCGATGCTCGCCTGCGCCCGGATCGGCGCGACCCACAACGTCGTCTTCGGCGGCTTCTCCGTCGACGCGCTCTCCGGTCGGCTCCAGGACGCCAGCGCCAAGGTGGTCATCACCGCGGACGGCGGCTACCGGCGGGGTAAGCCGTCGGCGTTGAAGCCGACGGTCGACGAGGCCGTCGCGCTCTCCCCGTCGGTCGAGCACGTGCTCGTCGTACGCCGCACCGGCCAGGACATCGCCTGGGGCGAGAAGGACCTGTGGTGGCACGAGACGGTCGAGACGGCGAGCCCGGAGCACGAGGCGCAGCCGTTCGACGCCGAGCAGCCGCTGTTCATCCTCTACACGAGCGGCACCACGGCCAAGCCCAAGGGCATTCTGCACACCACCGGCGGCTACCTGACCCAGTCGTCCTACACCCACCACGCGGTCTTCGACCTCAAGCCCGAGACCGACGTCTACTGGTGCACGGCCGACATCGGCTGGGTGACCGGGCACTCCTACATCGTCTACGGCCCGCTCTCCAACGGCGCGACCCAGCTCATGTACGAGGGCACGCCGGACACGCCGCACAAGGGCCGGTTCTGGGAGCTGGTCGACAAGTACAAGGTGACCATCCTCTACACCGCGCCCACGCTGATCCGCACGATGATGAAGTGGGGCGACGACATTCCGGCCGGGTACGACCTGTCGTCGCTGCGCATTCTCGGCAGCGTCGGAGAGCCGATCAACCCCGAGGCCTGGATGTGGTACCGCAAGCACATCGGACAGGACCGCTGCCCGGTCGTGGACACCTGGTGGCAGACCGAGACCGGAGCCATCATGATCTCGCCACTGCCGGGGGTCACCGCGACCAAGCCGGGCAGCGCGATGTCGCCGCTGCCCGGGATCAACGCGGATGTCGTCGACGAACAGGGCAACTCGGTGCCGAACGGCGGCGGCGGCTATCTGGTGCTGCGCGAGCCGTGGCCGTCGATGCTGCGCACGATCTGGGGTGACGACAAGCGCTTCGTCGAGACCTACTGGTCGCGTTTCGACAAGATGTACTTCGCGGGGGACGGCGCGAAGAAGGACGCCGACGGGCACCTGTGGCTCCTCGGCCGGGTGGACGACGTGATGCTGGTGTCCGGGCACAACATCTCCACGACGGAGGTGGAGTCGGCGCTGGTCTCGCACCCGTCGGTCGCGGAGGCGGCCGTGGTCGGCGCGACCGATCCGACCACCGGTCAGGCCATCGTCGCGTTCGCCATTCCGCGCGGCAATGTGGAGGTCGGCGGCGAGGCGGGCGAGAGGCTCATCCAGGAGTTGCGCAACCACGTCGCCAAGACGCTCGGCCCGATCGCCAAGCCCCGCCAGATCATGCTCGTGCCGGAGCTGCCGAAGACCCGTTCCGGCAAGATCATGCGGCGACTGCTCCGCGACGTCGCCGAGAACCGGTCACTGGGCGATGTCACCACGCTCCAGGACTCCGCGGTGATGGACCTCATCTCCTCCGGGATGCAGTCGGGCAAGTCCGAAGACTGACAATCTCGCGTACGTCCCGATGGGTGGCGGTCCATGCCGGACCGTCACCCATCGTCTTTTGTGTCACACACCCGAAATCCCGACGGATCTTCCACCTCACCCGTTCGGTCAGATGTCCGCCCTTCAGCTCTTGCCCAGCGACAAGTTTGTGAATTAAGTTGCCGATCGATGGCTGAAAACTTGCGCGTTAGTGGCGAGGACAGCCAAATCTTTCCCCCATGCGCCAGGAATGGAGTGGGATGAAATCCGGCATCCCCCGAAGCGGCCCACGCCGACGCCTACTCGTCGCCGTACCCGCGCTTGCGCTCGCGGCCACGACACTGACCGTGCCGGGCAGCGCCGCCGCCGAGAGAAGTGACCCGATCCGCGCCTCGATCGGCTCGGACGAGTACTACATCAACTACGCCGAGCCCGCGGTGCAGCCCGACACCCATGGCAAGGAGGTCAAGGGCAAGGGCGGGATCTACGGATCCGCCGTCGAGCGGACAAAGGCGTACGACCGCAAGTTCGCGCGCGGTAACCCGCTGACCGCGAAGGAGCTCGCCAAGCTCGAGGCGAAGTCCATCAAGACCGGCAAGAGCCCGCGCGAGATCAAGCAGGCGAAGACCACGCAGGTGGCGAAGCTCCTGACGGTCCTCGTCGAGTTCAACGACAAGGCCAACGACGACTTCACCGGCAGCATGGTCCCCTCGACGGTGTTCGAGGACCGCACGTGCGTGCCCGGCACGGTGCAGAACGGGCCGCTGCACAACAACATCCCCAACCCGGCGACCCTGCCGCACGCCGACAACAACACCATGTGGGTGCCGGACTTCTCCTCCGAGCACTTCAACAAGATGCTCTACACCAAGCAGGGCATCACCGAGCGCGTCCGCACCGACCTGACGGGGCCGGACGGCAAGCCGGGCATCAGCATGGCCCGCAAGACGATGCACAACATGTACCTGGAAATGTCCAAGGGCGCGTACACGGTGGACGGACAGGCCACCCCGTGGGTGAAGGTGCCGCACTCCGAGGGCTGGTACGGCGCGTCGCGCTGCTTCCAGGACGCGGACGGCAACTGGGTCGCCCCGGCGGAGCAGGCGATGACGGGCCACCCGGCCAACCCGCTCGGCGCCGGCAAGCTGGCGACGGACGCGGTCGACACCCTCGCGGCGATGAACCCGAACTTCCCGTGGGCCGACTACGACATCGAGGACCAGGGCGACCGCGACGGAGACGGCAACTTCTTCGAGCCCGACGGCGTGATCGACCACCTGGTGCTGGTGCACGCCGGTGAGGACAAGTCCGGCGGCGGTGGCGCGCAGGGCGTCTACTCGATCTGGGCGCACTCGTCGGCGGTCGCCGGCGGCTACACGGTCCCCGGCACCAGCGTGAAGGTGTCCAACTACATCGTGCAGCCCGAGGACTCCGGCGTCGGGGTCTTCGCCCACGAGTACGGTCACGACCTGGGCCTGCCCGACCTCTACGACACCTCCGGCGGCGGCGACAGCGACGTCGACTTCTGGGACCTCATGTCGTCCGGCTCACACGCCGGGCCGATCTTCCAGTCGCTGCCGACGCACATGGGGCTCTGGGACAAGTGGGTGCTCGGCTGGGCCAACCCGCTGACGCTCGCCCCGAACAGCGACCCGCGGACGGTCAAGCTGGGGCAGACCTCGCGCACCCCGAAGGGCACCCAGGACGGCATCAAGGTCGACCTGCCCAACAAGGTGATCACGCTCGGGGAGCCGCACAGCGGTGGCAACATGTGGTACAGCGGCGCCGACCAGGACTGGGCCGACGTCAAGCTCACGCGTCAGGTGACGGTGCCGGCCGCGGCTGACGCCAAGTTCTGGATGTGGAACAACTACGTCATCGAGGACGGCTGGGACTTCGGCTTCGTCGAGGTGTCGACCAACGGCGGGGCCAACTGGACCGAGCTCAAGGTCCACGACGAGGCCGGCAACGTGGTCTCCACCGATGACGACTACCCCGACCCGAATGGGCGGCTGGCCGACTTCGGCAACAAGAAGTACGGCCTGACCGGTGACACCCACGGCTGGCGGCACGACTACGTCGACCTCGGCGCGTACGCCGGCAGCACCGTCACGGTGCGGCTCCGCTACGCCAGCGACGCCGGCTTCCTGGAGCGCGGCTGGTTCTCCGACGACTTCTCGGTGACCGGTGCCGGCGCGACCACGTGGAGCGACGACGTGGAGGGTGGCGCCAACGGCTGGACCGCGACCGGCGGCACCTGGACCGACACGTCCGGCGCGGGCTGGCACATCGACTCGGGCACCCAGGTGCGGGCGCACTACTACCTGGCCGAGTGGCGCAACTTCGACGGCTTCGACGAGGGGCTGAAGTACACCTACGACACCACGTACTCGCGGGACGCGTGGAAGGTGGAGAAGGTCAAGTACAACGCCCCCGGCATGCTGGTCTGGTACCGGGACACCGCGTTCGGCGACGTCAACCACGTCACCGCCAACCTCACCTCGACGCCGAGCTACGGGGCGAAGGGCGGGCTACTCATCGTGGACTCGCACTTCGATCCGTTCCGCCGGCAGGGTGAGGCCGCGGCGAAGGATCCGTCCACGTTGGACAACATTCCCAGCCGGCCCCAGTCGTCGAACGCCGCGTTCACGCTCCACCCGAGCTACGGGTTCCAGGAGTGCTTCGAGGCGCCCGACGAGCCGTACAGCGAGTACTGCACGAAGTTCGGTCCGCAGCCGGCGACGTACGCCTTCACCGACGCGAAGGGCTGGACTCCGGGGATCGAGGTCCGCGGGTCGCAGTTCTTCGCCCGTGACAACGACGCCTCGGTGGTCGTCCCGTCGCGGGGGAACGCGCCGTACAGCACCCGGGCGGTCAACGCCGACGGCACCCCGGCCCGGGGCGTCTACGGCACCGACCTCGGCTTCACCGTCCTCGGCTCCGGAAATCCCGGCGACGCGGGCGTGAGCTACGGCGTCACGATGCGGATCGTGAGCACCGCCGGCGACAACTCGTACGCCACGGTGCGGGTCACCCCGGCCAAGAGCTGACGTAGCGCGACACGAGTGACGGGCGAGCCGGGCGATGTAGGCCATCGAGACGCTGCCGAGGACGAACCCGGGGAGGATGAGCTCGGCGAAGCCGGGCGGGTTCGTGACGGTCGG
>NZ_JBFANZ010000013.1:120591-140843 GCF_040659735.1 Micromonospora sp. NPDC049679 | reverse complement strand
TGCTCTCGCTCGGCATCGCGCTGGTGCTCGGCACCGCCGGTCTGCCGCACATCCTGATCCGCTTCTACACCGTTCCGACCGCGAAGGCGGCCGCGCCGGGCGTACGCGGGCGAGCGACGGCCGGTGTGCGCGCCGTCGCCCCGCCCCCGCAACTCCAGCGGCCGAGGCCGGTACGCGGCACCGGTCGGCGCCGGACGACCGCGGCCGTTGCCCGCGCGGTCCCGCTCCTCCGCGTCCGCCTCGGATGACGAGTCGTCCGGCGCGCCGCCCGGATCCCGTTCGTGCGGCGCTCCGTCGTCCGATCGCCGGCCGTCCGGTCCGCCACCGCCGTCGGGTCCACCGTCGTCGTCGGGGCCGCCGTGGTCGGGGCCGTCGTCGTCGGGGCCGTCGTCATCGGGGCCGTCGTCATCGGCGCCGTCGTCATCGGGGCCGTCGTCGTCGGCGCCGGCTTGGCGCAGCGCCTGCTCCAACTGCTCCTCGTCCGCGCCGGGCGGATCGAGCGGATCCCGGCGGCGCCGGTGCGGCAGCGCGAGCCGGGCGGCATCGCGCACGTCATCGACGGTGACAGTGTCCCGGTCCTGCCAGGCGGCGAGCGCCACCGCTGCCCGGGCCACCACGATGTCGGCGCGCAGCCCGTCCACCCCGTACGCGAGGCAGATCCGGGCGATCCGGTCCAGTTCGGCGTCGGGCAGGCGTACCCCGGGAAGCCGGCGGCGGGCGGCGGCGATCCGGTCGGCGAGCGCGGCGTCGCTCTCCACCCAGCCGGCCGCGAAGCCCGCCGGGTCGGCCTCGTAGGCCAGCCGGCGCCGCACCACCTCGGCCCGCGGGCCCGGCTCGGTCGGCGCGCCGACCGTCACCACCAGGCCGAACCGGTCGACGAGCTGCGGCCGGGGCTCACCCTCCTCCGGGTTCATCGTGCCGACCAGCAGGAACCGCGCGGCGTGCTTGACCGAGATCCCGTCGCGCTCCACGTGCGCGCGGCCCATCGCCGCGGCGTCCAGCAGAAGGTCGACGAGGTGATCGGGGAGGAGGTTGACCTCGTCGACGTAGAGCAGACCACGGTGCGCGGCGGCCAGCAGCCCCGGCTCATACGCCTTGACGCCCGCGGTGAGCGCGCGCTGCACGTCCAGCGTGCCGACGACCCGGTCCTCGGTCGCGCCGACCGGCAGCTCCACGAGGCTCGCGCGGCGGTGGTCGACAGTGGCGGGATCCGCGTCGTGCGGCCCGTCCGGGCAGTCGGCGTCGCGCGCCGCGGGATCGCAGGCGAAACGGCAGCCTCGGATCACCGCGATCTCCGGCAGCAACGCGGCCAGCGCGCGGACGGCGGTCGACTTGGCGGTGCCCTTCTCGCCCCGCACGAGCACCCCGCCGATGGCCGGCGAGACGGCGGTGAGAAGCAGCGCGAGCCGCAGGTCGGGGAGGCCGACCACGGCGGTGAACGGATAGGGCGGGGTCATCCCCCGCTCAGGCACGAAGGCACGCTCGAGTCCCTTCCGCGGGTGTCCACGCCCGCGTATCAATGGGTCATGCGAGCGGCGGAGTCTCCTGACTCCCGGATCGACGCTCCCCGCGGCCTTCCAGCCGTTGCCGGCCGTGGCCTTACCTGCGGGTCGCTCCCCGGTCACAGTGGCGGGACCGCCCCGGATTCACACCGGGTTCCTCCCTGCCGCTCGCGGATGATGCTGTCGCATCGCCGACGCGGCGTCAATGCCGCGACGCGCGATGTGATCATCATCCTCCGCGTCGATCAAGGACAAATGCACACGCTTTGATCTCCATCCGTGCGCATACGGCCTTGATCGACGCGGAAGTCCTTGATCGGCAACTTCCGCGCCGACCCTCCAGCCGCCGGGCTGCGCCGGTCGCTCGCCCGCACCGCCCGGTCGGCCCCGCGACCCGCGGCGACCCGAGCCGGCGGGGCAGTCCTCACGCAGCGCTATTGTTCGCCGATCAGAGTGCGACGGTGGGCGGAGAGGGTGCGGCATGAACGCTGGTCAGAGGCGCCATCGCCATGCCCGGTGGCTGCTGCCCGGCCTGCTCTGCACCGGCGGCGCGTTCGCGGTGGTCCACCTTACGAGTGACACCGCCGGGCGTACGGCGGTGATGGCGATGGCAAGTCTGGGGTCGATGGTGGGGGTCACCGCCGGTCTCCGGATCAACCGGATCGCCGATAAACGGCACTGGCTGATCGGCCTGCTCGGCCTCGGTCTGCTCACGGGCGTGAACGCCATCTCGTTCGTCCAGGTCGGCGTCGGCGGCGCCGAACGGGTCAACTCCCCCGTCTCCCCGGTCCTGCAGGCCGCCGGTTACGTGGCGCTGCTCGCGGCCAGCGTGGTGGTCGTGTTCCGGCATGCCCCGCAGGACAGTGGCGGGGTGATCGACGCCGCCCTGATCGGCGTCGGCGCCGCGTCGCCCCTGTGGGAATTCAGTCTGCGGCCCCAACTGCACGCCGCCGGCTGGCCGACCGGCGCGCAGATCGTCGTCCTGGTGCAACTTCTCGCCCTGCTCGCCACGCTCGGCGCGCTGCTGCGGATCTCGCGCACCACGGCGTGGGGCCGCGGATCGTTGCGGTACCTGTTCGCGTCGCTCGGCTCGACCGTGGCCGGGCTGGTGCTCTCGATCGTCGCGACCGACCCGACCACCGGCCGGTCGCTGCCCTACGTGGGGCTCTGCTGGATAGCCGGCTACCTGTGCCTGGGCGCGGCCGTCCTCCATCCGAGCGCCGCCGACTTCACCGTGCCCGGCACCTGGCGGCGCGACGAGCTCTCCCCGGTCCGGTTCGGCTACCTCGGTCTCTGCCTCCTGCTCACCCCGGTGGTGGGGGGCATTCCGCAGCTCTTCGGACACCCGCCCGACGGGCTGCTGCTCTGCGTGGGGCCGCTGCTGAGCGTGCCGCTCGTGCTCGCCCGGATCCAGCAGCTGATCCAGCAGCACCGCCACGACCAGCAGCGGTTGGCACATCAGGCGAGCCAAGACGAGTTGACCGGGCTACCCAACCGCCGGCAGGTGTTCACGCTCCTCGACGCGGCGCTGCGCGCCGGCGATCGGCACGTCACGGTCCTCTTCTGCGACCTCAACGACTTCAAACCCGTCAACGACCGGTTCGGGCACGAGGCCGGCGATCAGGTGCTGCGGACGGTGGCGGAGCGGCTGCGCGCCTGCGTACGGGCCGATGACGTGGTCGGTCGGATCGGCGGTGACGAGTTCCTGGTCGTCTGCCCGGGCGCCGGATCAGACGACGTCGACGCCACCCGGAGCCGCATCGAGCGGGCTCTCGCCACACCGGTGAGCTGGCGGGATGAGCCGGTCCGGGTCGGCGTCGCGATCGGCGTGGCGGTCGCGCCGGCGGGCGCGGAGACCACGGCTGGCAGCCTGGTCGCCGCCGCCGACCAGGCCATGTACGCGGAAAAGCGCGCCAGCAAGCCCTTCGCCGGGACCGTCCCCGTCGATCAAGGACAGATGCACCCGGTTTGATCTCCGTCCGGGTGCATACGGCCTTGATCGACGCGGAAGTCCTTGATCGACGAAACGACGCGCGCGGCGGTCAGTCGCCCTCCAGGTCGCCCTCCACGTCCAGGTAGGCGTCGCGCAGCCGGTCCAGCGTGTCCGGATCCGCCGCCCACATCCCCCGCCCGGCCGCCTCCAGCAGCCGCTCGGCGATGCCGCGCAGCGCCCACGGGTTGGACCGCTCCAGGAACTCCCGCACGCCGTCGTCGAAGACGTACGCCGCCGCCAACTGCTCGTACATCCAGTCGTCGACCACGCCGGCGGTGGCGTCGTAGCCGAACAGGTAGTCGACGGTGGCCGCCAACTCGAAGGCGCCCTTGTAACCGTGCCGGCGCATCGCGTCGATCCAGCGCGGGTTGACCACGCGGGCCCGGAAGACCCGCTTGGTCTCCTCGGCGAGCGTGCGCGTCTTGACCTCCTCCGGCCGGTGCGAGTCGCCGATGTACGCCGCCGGGTCCGACCCGCGCAGCGCGCGGACCATGGCGACCATGCCGCCGTGGTACTGGAAGTAGTCGTCGGAGTCGGCGATGTCGTGCTCACGGGTGTCGACGTTCTTCGCCGCCACCGACATCCGCCGGTAGACCGTCTCCAGGTCGTCGCGGGCCGGCCGACCCGCCAGCCCGCGCCCGTAGGCGAACCCGCCCCAGACGGCGTAGACCTCGGCCAGGTCGCGGTCGTCGCGCCAGTTGCGGGCGTCGATCAGCGGCAGCAGCCCCGCCCCGTACGCCCCGGGCTTCGAGCCGAAGATGCGGGTGGTGGCGCGACGCCGGTCGCCGTGCCGGGCCTCGTCGGCGGCGGCGTGCGCGGCGACGAAGTTCTGCCCGTGCGGCTCGTCGAGCGCCGCCACCGCCGAGATCGCGTCGTCGAGCAGGGCGATGACGTGCGGAAACGCGTCGCGGAAGAACCCGGAGATACGTACGGTCACGTCGACGCGGGGACGCCCCAGTTCGGCGAGGGGAATGATTTCGAAGCCGGTGACCCGGCGCGACGCGTCGTCCCAGACGGGGCGGCAGCCGATCAGGGCGAGCACCTCGGCGATGTCATCGCCCTGGGTCCGCATCGCCGAGGTGCCCCACACGGTGAGGCCGACCAGCGCCGGCCAGTCGCCGGTGTCGGCCCGGTGCCGGGTCAGCAGCGAGTCGGCGAGCGCCTGGCCCACGTCCCACGCGTTGCGTGACGGGATCGCCTTCGGGTCGACGGAGTAGAAGTTGCGTCCGGTCGGCAGGACGTTGACCAGGCCGCGGGTGGGCGAGCCGGAGGGTCCCGCGGGGACGTAGCGGCCGTCGAGGGCACGCAGCACCGCGGTGATCTCGTCGGTGGTGCCGGCGAGCCGGGGCACGACCTCACTCGCGGCGAACCGCAGCACCGCCTCGACCGGCGGCACCACCGAGCCGAGCACCTCGGCGACCACCGCCGGGACCTTGTCCACGTCCCAGTCCAGCGTCTCGCAGCCGACGACGAGCTTGCGCGCCAGCGCCTCGAGGAGGTCGACGAGGTCCGCGGCGGTGGCGGCGGGACCGTCCACGACGGCGGTCAGCGCGGCCGGCGCCGTGACCCGCGAGGCGTCGCCGACCAGCGCGTGCTCGGCCAGCCCGAAATGCCCCGCCAGGGCCTCACGCAGCCCGGGGAGCGCCCCGCTTCGGCCACCCCACACCTGGCGGGCGCGGAGCACGGCGAGGATCAGGTTGGTCCGGGCCTCGCCGGTCGGCGCGGCGCCCAGCACGTGCAGGCCGTCGCGGATCTGCGAGTCCTTGATCTCGCAGAGGTAGCCGTCGACGTGCAGGATGAACTCGTCGAACTCGTCGTCGCCCGGCTGGCCGTCGAGGTGCAGGTCATGGTGGAGCTGCGCGGCCTCGATGAGGGTCCAGATCTGGGCGCGCACCGCGGGGAGCTTGGCCGGGTCGAGCGCCTGGACGGTCGCGTACTCGTCGAGGAGCTGCTCCAGCTTCGCCAGGTCGCCGTAGGTGTCGGCGCGGGCCATCGGCGGCACCAGGTGGTCGACGACGGTGGCGTGGGCACGGCGCTTGGCCTGGGTGCCTTCGCCGGGGTCGTTGACGATGAACGGGTAGACCAGCGGCAGGTCGCCGAGGACGGCGTCCGGGGCGCAGCCGGCGGAGAGGCCGAGGCCCTTGCCGGGCAGCCATTCCAGGGTGCCGTGCTTGCCCAGGTGCACCACCGCGTCCACGTTCTCGGCGAGCCAGCGGTAGGCGGCCAGGTAGTGATGGGAGGGGGGCAGCTCGGGGTCGTGGTAGATCGCGATCGGGTTCTCGCCGAAGCCGCGCGGCGGCTGGATCATCAGGGTGAGGTTGCCGAAGCGCAGGCCCGCCAGGACGATGTCGTCGCCGTCGACGTACAGCTCGCCGGGGGGCTCACCCCACGCCCGCAGCATCGCGTCGCGCAGCGACGCGTCGAGCGCGTCGAACCAGGCCCGGTAATCGCGCAGCGGCACCCGGATCGGGGCGGCGGCGAGCTGATCCTCGGTGAGCCACTCGACGTCATGGCCGCCGGCCGCGATCAGCGTGTGGATCAGCCCGTCGCCGTCGTACGAGGCGGCGTCACCGACGTCGTAGCCGGCCTCGGCCAACGCGGCGATCAGCTCGACCGCCGAGGCGGGGGTGTCGAGCCCGACGGCGTTGCCGACCCGCGCGTGCTTGGTCGGGTACGAGGAGAGGACGATCGCGAGCCGCTTGCCGGCGTTGGCGAGGTGCCGCAGCCGGGCGTACCCGACGGCGATGCCGGCGACGCGGGCGGCGCGTTCGGGATCGGCGACGTAGACCGGGATGCCGTCCGGCCCCGCCTCCTTGAACGAGAAGGGGACGGTGACCAGGCGACCGTCGAACTCCGGGACCGCGACCTGCATCGCCGCGTCCATCGGGGTGAGCGCGGCGTCGGAGCCGGCCCACCCGGCGCGGGAGGTGGTGAGGCAGAGCCCCTGGAGCACCGGCACGTCCAGCGCGGTGAGCGCCGCCGCCGACCAGGCCTCGTCGTCGCCGCCGGCGCTGGCATCGGCGGGCCGGGTCCCGCCCGCGGCGAGCACGGTGACCACCAGCGCGTCGCAGCGACGCAGCAGCGCGAGCAGGTCGTCGTCGACCTCGCGCAGCGACGGCACGTAGACCCGCAGGGGGTTGGCGCCGGCCTCGACGAGGGCGGCGCAGAGCGTGTCGACGAAGCCGGTGTTGCCGCTGAGCTGGTGGGCGCGGTAGAAGACCACGCCGACGGTGGGGCGCTCCGGGCTCAACAGCAGATCCCCGTGTACGCCGAACGCGGGCGTCGCGGCGGGTGGCTCGAACCCCTCCCCGGTGAGCAGCACGGTGTCGGAGAGGAAGCGGTGCAGCTCGCGCAGGTTGGCCGGACCGCCCTCGACGAGGTAGCGCAGCGCGTCGTGCGCCACCCCCGCCGGCACGGTCGACAGCGCCGCGAGCTCGGCGTCGGGGGTAGCCTCCCCGCCGAGCGCGACCACCGGCAGACCGGCGGCGAGCAGCGCGTCGAGCCCGTCCGGCCAGGTACGCCGGCCGCCGAGCAGGCGGACGACCACCACGGCGGCGTCGGCGAGCAACGCCGGCACCTCGGCCGGGTCGAGTCGCGCCGGATTCGCCACCCGCCACGGGGCGCCGCTGGCCCGGGCCGCGAGCAGGTCGGTGTCGGCAGTGGAGATCAGTACGAAGGCAGCCGTCATGGCCGGTCCTCCCGTCGGGGTCCGCGCCCCGGTCGCAGGTGAGCGGGGACGCGGCGCGTCCCGGCGGCGGCCGGAGTCTCCTGACTCCCGGATCACCGCTCCCCGCGGCCTTCCAGCCGTTGCCGGCCGTGGCCTCACCTGCGGGTCGCTCCCCGGTCACAGTGGCGGGACCGCCCCGGAATCGCACCGGGTTCCTCCCAACCGCCACGCGGATCGTACGCCAGCGGGACCGCCGGTCGTCGAGGTGACCGGAGCGCACGCGGACCGGGCCGCCGGGAAAGACCCGGCGGCCCGGTCGTGCTGGTCGTGGTGGCCGTTCCTCAGTAGACGCTCACGCCGTAGACGCTCAGCGCCTCGGTGACCGGCTGGAAGAACGTCGTGCCGCCGCTCGAGCAGTTGCCGCTGCCGCCCGAGGTGAGACCGAGGGCGGTGGTGCCGGCGTAGAGCGATCCACCGCTGTCGCCGGGCTCGGCGCAGACGGTGGTGCGGATCATCCCGTACACGGCGCCCTGGGCGTAGTTGACGGTGGCGTTGAGCGCGGTGACCTGCCCGCTGCGGGTGCCGGTGGTGCTGCCGCGACGGGTGACGCTCTGGCCGACGTAGGCGTTACCGGCCGAGGTGATGTCCTGGCCGCCGACCGCGCCCGGCTTGGCGATCGAGGTGTTGGTGTAACGGACGATGCCGTAGTCGTTGCCCGGGAAGCTGGTGCCGGCGCGGGTGCCGAGGGTAGCGCTCCCGTTGGTCCAGGTCGTGCCGGCGTTGGTGCAGTGTCCGGCGGTCAGGAAGTACTGCGTGCCGGCGCTGTTGCGGACGTTGAAGCCGAGCGAGCAGCGGGAGCCGCCGGTGTAGATGGCGTCGCCGCCGGAGATGGTGGTGCTGAGGGTGCCGGGCGTCGACTCGATGCGGACCGCGCCGCTGAGGCGCTGTGCGACCTTTTCGACCGCGGCCAGCTTGGCGCCGGTGACGGTGCTGTCGACGGAGACGACGACCTGGTTGGTGGCGGGGTCGGTCCACCAGGCGGTGCCCGCGATCTTCGCGGACTGTTCGAGTGCGGTGGTGGCGCGGTCGAGTTCGGCCGCGCCGCGGGCGACGATCCGGGCGACGGCGCCGGCGGCGCGCACCTCGCGGGCGGCGGTCGCGTCGGTGACGGTGACGACCATCTTTCCGCTGGCGGCATCGAGATAGGTGCCGGCCGAGCGGGAACCGAGCCGTTCCGACAGCGCGGCGGCGCTGTCGGGGCTGGCGGCCTGCGCTGGCGCGGCCTCGGCGGGGGCGGCGGTCAGCGTGCTGGCGACGAGCGTGCCGGCCGCGAAGGTGATCGCGACGCGGCGGATCGATGACCTTGTGGGTCTCATGCGGGGCCTCCCGGGGGCAATGGGACGCGCCGGGTCCGACGCGTCCGGAGGGGCACCGCGGCGCTGCGTGCCGTCCCGTAGTAGGCCGGCAGTACCGCGCCACGTGAGAGCCAGTATTCGAGATAGACGAGATCGTTAACAAGAGATGAAGACACGGTATGACCAGGGCAGTATGACCAGTTCGGCGGCGACCGGCTCCGGGTCTCCACGTACGACCCAAATGGACGCCGGACAATACGGGTTTCGTTTTCATCCCTGCCGCAGGGCCTGACATTTGTCATGCCGACCCGTGCGCCATTCACCGCCCGAAATGACTTAACACACTAGAAACAGCTCTGTCGTGACAACCAAACTCGACGGCATCGAGTACTCAGGGATCCCACCTAGGGATTCACCCGAAGGAGCCGCGAGGATGGACGAGCGCTACGACGCGTACTGCGCGGTCGATCCCCTGTTCTACGACTCCCTCACCAACACCACCGCCAAGTCCACCCAGTTCACCGCCGCCGACCGCCCGATCCCGGAGGGATGGGCGTGCGAGCCGAGCGGCGACTGGCTGATCTACGGGCCGGAGGGCGGCTCGCTGCCCCAGCAGGGCTGGAAGATCCATATCTCCGCGTGCCTCGACAACGCCGAGCGGATCCTGGACGCGGTCTGGGCCTACTGCGTTCCACGCGGTCTGCCGTTCAAGTTCCTGCGCGGCCCGCGGATGCTGCTGATGCGCAATTCCAAGTACGCCCGGCGCGGCTCCAGCGGCAAGTTCGTGACCATCTATCCGCGTGACGAGGCGGAGCTGGAGCTGGCCTGCAAGGAGCTCGCCGAACTGCTGGACGGCGAGGCCGGACCGTACATCCTGAGCGACCTTCGCTACGGCCCCGGCCCGGTCTACGTCCGCTACGGCGGCTTCGCCGCACGTTACTGCGTCTCCGACGAGGGCCAGGTGGTGCCGGCCATCGAGGACGCCGCGGGGACGCTCGTGCCGGACCGGCGCGACCCGGTGTTCCACGTTCCGGAGTGGGTGACGCTCCCCGCCTTCCTCGCCCCGCATCTCGCCGCCCGCAACGCGACGACCACCACCGATCTGCCGTACCAGATCGAGCGGGTCATCCACTTCTCCAACGGCGGGGGGCTGTACGTCGGCCGCGATACCCGCAGCGGCACGTCGGTCGTGCTCAAGGAGGCGCGCCCGCACTCGGGCCTCGACGGGACCGGCGCCGACGCGCTGACCCGGCTGTCCCGCGAGGCCGAAATGCTGCGCCGCCTCGCCGACGTGCCGCAGGTGCCGCGGGTGCATGACGAGTTCGACCTCGGCGACCACCGCTTCCTCGCGCTGGAGTTCATCGAAGGGCGGCCGCTCAACCGGGTGCTCGTCGAGCGTTATCCGCTGACCGACGCGGACGCCTCCGCCGAGGAGTTCGCCGACTACACCGCCTGGGCACTGCGCGTGTACGAACAGGTCGAGCAGGTGATCGACGCCATCCACGAACGCGGCCTCGTCTACGGCGACCTGCACCTGTTCAACGTCATGGTCCGTCCCGACGACACCGTCGCCCTGGTCGACTTCGAGGTGGCCGCGCCGGTCGGCGAGGCGACCCCGCCTGCGCTGCGTAACCCGGCGTTCGCGGCGCCCCGGCAACGGACCGGGGTCGCGGTCGACCGCTACGCGCTGGCCTGCCTGCGCCTGGCGCTGTTCCTGCCGCTGACGCAGATGCTGCGGCTGGCCCCCGCGAAGACGGCGCACCTCGCGGAGATCATCGCCAGGCACTTTCCCGTGCCGCGGGAGTTTCTCGACGAGGCGGTCGCCGAGATCACCGGGGTGAAGAGCGCGAACACTGGCGCCGCCTCCGCCCCGTCCCGGACCGACTTCTCGCCGGAGACCGACGACTGGCCGATGCTCCGCCGGCAGTTGGCCGCGGCGATCACCGCCAGCGCCACTCCCTACCGCGACGACCGGCTCTTCCCCGGCGACATAGAGCAGTTCCACACCGGCGGGCTCAACCTCGCCTACGGCGCCGCGGGCGTGCTCCACGCGCTGCACGCCACCGGCGCCGGCCGCTTCCCCGAGCACGAAGAGTGGCTCGTCAAGCGCGCGCTCGACCCGCCGACCGGCACCACCTGCGGGTTCTACGACGGGCTGCACGGCGTGGCGTTCGCACTGGAGCAGCTCGGCCGCCGGCAGGAGGCGCTCGACGTACTCGACATCTGCCTCGGCGAACCCTGGGAGGAGTTCGGCCCCGACCTGGTCAGCGGCCTGTCCGGGATGGCGCTCAACTTCGCCGAGTTCGCCGGGCGCACCGGGGACGCGCTGATCCGGGACGCGGCGTGGCGCGCGGCGGAACTGGTCGCCGGCCGGATCGCGACCGACACCGACGCCACGGTCAGCGGTGGCCGCTACCCGTACGCCGGCCTCAACCGCGGCCGCACCGGCCCCGCGCTGATGTTCCTGCGCCTGCACGAGTTGAGCGGCGACACCAACCTGCTCGACCACGCCGCCACCGCGCTCCGTCAGGACCTGCGCCGCTGCGTGGTGCGCGACGACGGCGCGATGGAGGTCAACGAGGGCTGGCGCACGATGCCCTATCTCGCCCACGGCAGTGTCGGCATCGGGCTCGTCCTCGACCAGTACCTGCGGCACCGCCACGACGACGAGTTCGCGGACGCCGCCGCAGCGATCCGGCGCGCCGCGCGGGCTCCGTTGTACGTCCAGTCCGGCCTCTTCGCCGGCCGCGCCGGCATCATCGCCTACCTCGCGGCCCGGCTGGCCGCCGGGGAGCACGCGGCCGGCGGGGACGCGGTCGCGGCCGACCGGCAGGAACTCCGCGCACAGGTACGGCGGCTCGCCTGGCACGCCCTGCCATACCGCGGCTTCGTCGCCTTCCCCGGCGAGCAACTACTGCGCCTGTCGATGGACCTCGCCACCGGCGCCGCAGGTGTCCTGCTCGCCGCCGGCGCGGCGCTGCACGACGAGCCGGTGACGCTGCCGTTCCTCGGGCCGCTCACCGGCGCGACCAAGCTCCCCTCGCGACCGCGAGGGTGAAAAGAAAGATCAGCTACCGAAAGGAAGGTGCCAGATGGCGCTTCTCGACCTCCAGGGCATGGAACTCTCCGCGACCGAGAAGGGCGGCGGCCACGGCGGCGGCGGCGGCAGCCGGGCGAGCCTGCTGCTCTGCGGCGACAGCTCCCTCTCCCTGACGACCTGCAACTAAGCAGGTCTTTGCTGTCCCGGGTGGGTAGACGTACCCACCCGGGACAACCCGTCGCAGGGGAGGCGTGATGAGCGTGGCCGCGCCGGGCGACCGGCTGCTGTGGCGGGCAGTCCGTTACGGCGGCGGCTGGATCCCCGTGCTCGTGGCCGTCGCGCTCGTGGGCGCGACGGCCGAACTGCTGCTGCCGGCGGTCCTCGGGCTCGCCGTCGACTCGGCGCTCGGCGAGGGCGACCCCGGCTGGTCCGCGATCGCCGTTGGCCTCCTCGCGCTGATCGTCATCACCGACACCGTCGGCGACCTCGCGAGCGGCTCGGCGACCGCACGGGGGACCGCCCGCGTACGCCACCGGTTCCTGCGGCATCTCCTCGCGCTCGACCCGCGCACGGCCGCCCGGCATCCGGTCGGGGACCTGGTCGCCCGCCTCGTCGGTCAGGCCGCCGACGCCGGGAACGCCGGCACCACGATCGTCCTCGGCCTCACCGCGCTGCTCCCGTCGCTCGGCAGCGTCGTCGCGCTCACGCTGCTCGAGCCGCGGCTCGGGATCACCTTCCTCGCCGGGCTGCTCCTGCTCGCGGTCCTGATGCGGACCTTCGTCACCGACGCCTCCTCCGCGGTCGCCGGCTACCAGCGCACCCAGGGCGTGATCGCCGGCCGGCTGGTGGAGGCGCTGACCGGATCACGGACCATCGCCGCCGCCGGCACCGTTCCGGCCGAGATCGCCCGGGTGCTGACGCCGCTGCACCGGATGCGCGCGCACGGCGAGCGCACCTGGCAGACGCTGGCCAGAGCCGCCACCCGCACCGCCGCGATCGCGCCTCTGCTGCAGATCGCGATCGTCGCGGTCGGCGGATTGTCGGTGGCGACGGGACGCCTCACCCCCGGGCAGCTCTTCGCCGCCATCCAGTACGCCGCCCTCGGCGCCGGCCTCGGCGCGGTCGTCGCCACCCTCAACCGGCTGGTCCGCGCCCGGACGGGCGCAGGGCGCATCGCCGAGATCCTGGGCGAACCGACGCAGCACCACGGCGGCGGGGCGCTGCCGGCGGGACCGGGGCAGCTGACACTGCGGAGCGTGACCGTCCGCGCCGACGACGGAACGCCGATTCTCGACGGCGTCGACCTGCACGTGCCCGGCGGACGGGCGGTGGCGGTGGTCGGCGCCTCCGGGGCGGGCAAGTCGACGCTCGCCGCCGTCGCGGGGCGGTTGCGCGACCCCGACGAGGGCGAGGTACTGCTCGACGGCGTGCCACTGCGCGGGTTGAGCCGCCAGGCCCTGCGCCGCGCCGTCGGGTACGGCTTCGAGCGACCGGTTCTCGTCGGCGACACCATTCGTGACGTGATCGGTCTGGCCCCGGCGCCGCCCCACCCCCGCCAGGACACCATCCTGCGGGCGGCGCGAGCGGCGGCGGTCGACGGGTACGTCGAACGGCTGCCGGAGGGCTACCGCACCCGCCTGGTGGACGCCCCGATGTCCGGCGGCGAGGCGCAGCGGTTGGGGCTGGCCCGGGCGCTACGGGCCGCGCGGCTGCTCATCCTGGACGATGCGACGTCCAGTGTCGACAGCGTTACGGAGCATCGGATAGCCAGGGCGGTCGCGGCGCACACGGACGGGCGTACCCGGCTGATCGTGACCCATCGCGCCGCCACGGCGGCGGCCGCCGATCTGGTGGCGTGGCTCGACCGCGGTCGGCTGCGCGCGCTGGGGCGCCACCGCGAGCTGTGGGCGGACCCGGCTTACCGTGCGGTCTTCGCGCCTGAACCCGTTTGGAATCCGCGGTGATCCGCACGATGGTGGGCCGGGCCACGATCGCGGCGCTGCGTGAGCGGCGCCGGACGCTGGTGCGGCTCGGCGCATGGTCCGCGGCGGAGGCGCTTCCCGCGCTGCTCGCCGGTTATGTGACCGCCCGCGCGGTGGACGACGGGTTCCTCGCCGGGCGGCCGGGCACCGGGCTGGCCTGGCTGGGGGCGCTGGCCGTCGCTGTTCTGGTCGGCGCGGTCGGCAGCGGCCGCGCCTTCGCCTGCCTGGGCGAGATCGTCGAACCGTTCCGCGACGACCTCGCGCGCCGGGTCGTCACCGGCGCGCTACATCACTCGACCGCGACCGGCGCCCGCCCGGACACCGCCGCCGTGGCCCGGCTCACCCACCAGGTCGAGATCGTCCGGGACACCCTGGCCGGACTGGTGATGGTGGTGCGTGGCTTCCTCTTCTCCGCCACGGCGGCGCTGCTCGGTCTCCTCTCGCTGGCGCCTCTCGTCGCCGCGCTGGTCGCCGGGCCGCTCCTCGCCGGGCTAGCGCTCTTCGTCGCCGCGCTGCCGGCCATGGTGGCCCGCCAGCGGGAGTACGTACACGCTGACGAACGACTCGGCGAGTCGGCGAGCGCCGCGCTGTCCGGGCAGCGCGATGTGGTGGCCTGCGGAGCGCAGGAGGCCGTGGCGGCGAGGGTCGGCGCCCAGGTGGACGCCCAGGCCGCGGCGGAGCGGGGTCTGGCGCGAATGGCCGCGCTGCGCAGTCTGAGCCTGGCGATCGGCGGATGGCTGCCGCTGGCGGTCCTGCTGCTGGCGGCCCCGTGGCTCGTCCGGCGCGGGCTCACAGCCGGCGCGATCCTCGGCGCCCTGGTCTACATCTCGACCGGGCTGCAACCGGCGCTGCACACGCTGGTGCAGGGGGTCGCCAGCGGTGGGCTGCGCTTCGCCGTCACCCTCGACCGCATCCTGCGCGCCGCCGTGCTTCCCGGCCAGCGCCGTCCCCCGTCGCTGGCGCCGGCCAGGACACGCCGATCCCCCGTCGCGGTCGAGTTGCGCGGCGTGACCTTCCGGTACGGCCCCGCCGCCCACCCGGTGCTCGACGGATTCGACCTCGCACTTCCAGAAAGGGAACACCTCGCGGTGGTTGGTCCCAGCGGTGCGGGCAAGTCGACGCTCGCCGCGTTGACCGCCGGGCTGCTGCGGCCGCAGGCCGGCACGATCCGCCTCGCCGGGAACCTGGTCGACGACCTCGACCAGCCCGCACTGGCCGCCTTGCGGGTCCTCATCCCCCAGGAGGCGTACGTCTTCAGCGGCGCGGTCCGCGACAACCTGCGCTACCTACGCCCCGGCGCCACCGACGCGGAACTCGACGCCGCGGTCGACGCGCTGGGGCTGCGGCCACTGGTGCGACGACTGGGCGGCATCTCCGCGCCCGTTGACCCGGCCGGACTCTCTGCCGGGGAACGGCAGCTCATCGCGGCGGTGCGAGCGTACGTCTCCGCCGCACCCCTGATCATCCTGGATGAGGCCACCTGCCATCTGGACCCGTCGACGGAGGCCCGGGTGGAGGCGGCGTTCGCGGCGCGGCCGGGAACGCTCGTCGTGATCGCCCATCGGATCAGCTCGGCGCTGCGCGCCCGGCGGGTGCTGATCCTCGACGGCGGACGGCCGATGCTCGGCGCGCACGATGAGCTTCTCGCCCGGTCGGCCGCCTACCGTGACCTGCTCGGACACTGGCAGGAGACGTCGGCCGGACATTCGGGACCCGCACTGGCCCCGGTCCGTCAGTCCTGACGGCACCGGCACGCATGACGGTCCAACTAGATCCAGCCGGCTTCCCGTGCGATCCGTACCGCCTCGATCCGGGTGCGGGCGCCCGCCTTCGCGGCAATCCGGGAGAGGTGGTTGCGGACCGTGCCGGGGGCGAGCGAGAGCTTGACCGCGATCTCCCGCACCGGCAGGCCTTCGGCAGCCACCTGCAGAACCTCGACCTCCCGCGCGGTCAGCGGGTTCTCCTTGTTGAGGGCGGCGACGACAAGTTCCCCATCGACCACCGGTTCGCCGCGGGAGAGCCGGCGCACCCCGTCGACCACACGCTGCGGGGCGACGTGGTTGCCGAGGAACCCGACCGTCTGCGCGTGCGTGTGAACGCGGAGAACCTCGCTGAGCGCACCGGTGCGCCGTGGGTCGACGAGCATGAGCACCGGACAGCGTTGCTGGTCGTGGGTGGCGCAATGGGTCGGCCCCGCCGGACCGTAGAGCTCGAGGTCGACGACGGCGACATCCGGCCGCACAGAGTGGATCGCCGGCGCGATCTGCTCGCTGCCGTCCAGTTCGGCCACCACGTCGATGTCGTGTTGCTTGCCGAGCACGAACGCGAGCGCGCCGCGCACCAGTGCGCCGTCGAGGGCCAGCAGAGTTCGGATCACATGTCCCCCTGGACGCCATCGCCGTGGAAGATCACTAAATGTAGATATTCAAACACAGAGTTCCCCTACCCGCCCGGTGAATGGCATGCCAGAACGGGCCTGACACGGACGCTACCGACCCCGTTCACCAGGCATTACATCCAACCCTCCTGCTGCGCACGGCGAATCGCCTCCAGTCGGTTACGCGTCCCGGTCTTTCGCAAAATGACCGACAAATGGTTACGCACCGTGCCGTGCGCGAGATACAGTGCCCGGGCGATCTCCTTCGACGGCAGTCCCTTCGCCGCCGCCCGCAGCACTTCCCGCTCGCGCCCGGTGAGCGGGCCGGCCGTGGGAGTCAGCGCCGCGACCGCGGCGACCGGGTCGACGACACGTTCGCCCCGCGCCACCGCCCGCACCAGCCGGGCCAGTTCCGCCGGCGGCACGTCCTTGCCGATGAATCCCCGTACTCCGGCCTGGAGCGCCTCCTGCAACGCCTCCGGGCTGCATTGCCGACTCAATCCCAGCACCGCGCAGCCCGGGACCTCCAACGTGAGCCGCCGCAGCACCGCCAGCATGTCCGTCCCTGCCAACTCGAGGTCGACCAGCACCACGTCGGGCCGGTTCCGCGCCGCCATCGCCGGCACGTCACCGCCCTCCGAGAGGTCGGCGATTACCTCCAGGTCGTCCTCGCTCGACAGCACGGCGCGCAGCGCGCCCCGCAGCAGGCCCATCTCCTCGACGATCATGATGCGGATCACCAGCGTCTCCGATCTCGGTACACAGATTGGCGTCACCGTCGGCGCCCGGCAGGTGGCCGGGGCCGATCACAAGGACTGAGTACGGCGTCGTCGGCCGGGTGATCCGCCGCGGTGGCGGCGTGTGAGTGCCGTGGGTGACGACGGGAAGGTTCCGCCAGTCAAACGTGGCGGAGACGGAGAGCGGCCGGCACGGGGCCGCCCGACACGGTCAGCCGGGCAGAGCCGGGACGGCGGGCGACCGGCCACCACGGACCGCGTCCGCGGGCGGGCTGGTGAAGAGCAGCACGGAATCGGTCCGCCAGGACACCGCGGCGGCCAGGGCGGGGAAGTGACCGACCCCGGCATGGCCCGCGCCGTTGACAACTCCACCAAGCCCCTGGCCGAAGGGCGCGGACACGGGCGGCCTCGGCACGGGCAGATCATCTGCGGTCGCAGCGTCCAACGCGGAAGCACGAACGGCGCGGTGCGCCGCAGGGTCGGCACGACCGACGCAGGCCAGGGCGCACGACGCCGGCCTCGGCGGGGCGCCCCTACCGCCACCGTCCGCCTGGAGCGGCGCGGGCGAAGGCCGCGTGCGGATCGGGGCGACCGGTGTGGACCCGCCGACCGGCGACGGCGTGCCCGTCACCGGCTGCGTCGGCGTTGGCGACACGGGGTCGACACGGTGGGGTGGCAACGGCGCGGTGACGCTCGGCGGGATCAGCACCTCGGTGGTGTCGAGTCCGAGGTCGACGACCGCGTCGACCACGTCGATGACGGCGCCGGGAACGTCGACCAGGATCGGGCCTGTCACGGCCGCCGGTAACGGGAGCGCCTCGACGAGCCCGTTCGTGGTGCCCTCGACCGTACGGCCAACCGTGCCGGTCAGCCCGCTCACGACCGCACCGAGCCCCGATCTCTCCGGGGTCGTCGTGCGTGCCGGGGCACCGTGAGCGCCCGGTCCGCGCGCCGGCCCCGGTGCGCCGGGGATGCGTGCCGCGGCCTTGCCGGGGTCGGATGTCCGGCGAACCTCGCCGCCGCGAGGAGCGCCGGCGGTCGCGGCCCGACGGATGGGCATGGGCGCCGCGCCCGTGACGGGGTGGGGGGCGGCGGCACCGGGCGTCCGCGGAGGCGTCCCCTCCGCCGGGCGCGCGGACAACCGGCCGCCCGCCGGTCCGGTACGGTCGCCGGCCGACGGTCCCGGGCCGGCCAGCGACCGCGGCACCGCGGCCACGACGTCGATCACGCCGTCAACCAGGCCCGGCATGGCCGGGCGTTCTCCGGCGTACGCCGGGCGGTCGAACAGGGCGAGCGCCAGGCATGCCGCCGCAGCGGCACCGGCGATCAGCGCGATGCGCAGCGCCAGCGCGACCAGCCGCTCACCGGGGTGTCCATGCTCGGTCGACCCCGCCGTTGGCCGCTCCACTGACATCACACAATGCATGAGCTCGATGTGACCCTCCGTGTCGGTCAATCGAGCGACACGATACCGCTGTATCCGCGACGTTGCAGTGGGTAAGCGGAATGCAATCGGGTTTCTGACACGTGAATGCACACATACCAATATGGTTTGGCACAACCGCGCCATGATCTCGCCCACGATCATGAGATTTCCGCGCCCGCGTTCGCGTACGACAAAGGTCATGATCAACGGCGTGGTGGGGCCGGCCCGCGGCCGCGGGCGCTCGCCCACCCGCACCACCCGCCCCGGCATCGAACTTCTCCGCCGTCCGGCCCGTACCAACCCGCGGAGCAGCGGAACCGACGGAGGTAGGAACATGGCGGAGAAAGCACGGATCGGGGTCACCGGACTCGCGGTCATGGGCCGCAACCTGGCCCGCAACCTCGCCCGGCACGGTCACGTCGTGGCGGTGCACAACCGCACGCCGAACCGGACCAAGGAGCTGATCGAGGAGTACGGCCACGAGGGCGCCTTCCTGCCGACGGAGTCCGCGGAGGAGTTCGTCGCCAGCCTGGAACGGCCGCGCCGCATCATCGTCATGGTCCAGGCGGGCGCCGCAACCGACGCCGTGATCAACGAGTTGATCCCGCTGCTCAACCCCGGTGACCTGATCGTGGACGGCGGCAACGCGCACTTCGTCGACACGCGCCGCCGGCAGGAGGCGCTACGCAAGCGATGGCTGCACTTCGTCGGCGCGGGCATCTCCGGCGGCGAGGAGGGGGCCCTGCACGGCCCGAGCATCATGCCCGGCGGCTCTCCGGAGGCGTACGAGTCCCTCGCCCCGATGTTGGAGGGGATCGCGGCGCAGGTCGACGGCGAGCCCTGCTGCACCCACGTCGGGCCCGACGGCGCCGGCCACTTCGTGAAGATGGTCCACAATGGCATCGAATACGCCGACATGCAGCTCATCGCGGAGGCGTACGACCTGTTGCGCCGTGCCAGTGGGATGTCCCCGGCGGAGATCGGCGCGGTCTTCCGGGACTGGAACTCCGGGCGGCTCGGCTCGTATCTCGTCGAGATCACCGCCGAGGTGCTCGGTCACGTCGACGCGGCGACCGGCGAGCCCTTCGTCGACATCGTGCAGGATCGGGCGGAGCAGAAGGGCACCGGGCGTTGGACGGTCCAGACGGCGCTCGATCTCGGCGTCCCGGTGACCGGCATCGCCGAGGCCGTCTTCGCCCGTTCGCTCTCCGGCGACGTCGACGTGCGCGCGGCGGCCGCCGGGCTGCCGGGCCCGGTCGGGCACCGGCGGAGCGCGGCGGGCGCGCTGGTCGACGACGTTGAGCGGGCGCTGTACGCGTCGAAGATCGTGGCTTACGCGCAGGGCTTCCACCAGATCCAGGCGGCCAGCGCGGAGTACGGCTGGAAGATCGACCCCGGTGCGATGGCGCGGATCTGGCGGGGCGGATGCATCATCCGCGCCCGGTTCCTCGACCGGATCCGGACCGCCTACGACGCCGCACCGCAACTGCCGAGCCTTCTCGTGGACGACTACTTCCTCGACGCCGTGCGGGGCGCGCAGGAGTCGTGGCGACGGGTCGTGGTGACCGCCGCCGAACTCGGCATCGCCGTGCCCGGATTCGCGTCGGCGCTGGCGTACTACGACGGGCTGCGCGCGCCCCGGCTGCCGGCCGCGCTGATCCAGGCGCAGCGCGACTTCTTCGGCGCGCACACCTACCGTCGGGTCGACCGCGACGGGAGCTTCCACGTCGCATGGGGCGGTGACCGGCGGGAGAGCCAGCTCTGACGGCTCAGCCGCTGGCGCTGGTGCCCGGGACCTGCGACGGCAGCGGGACGCGCAGGGAGGTGGTCCCCCGCAGGTCCAGCCACGCGCTCTCCGGGCCCCGCACCAGCCGCAGGACCACCTCCGCGCAGCCGGGGCAACGGGCCACCAGCCCGGGCGCGTGGGCGTAGACCTCGAGGGTCGCGACCGGCACGGTCAGCGCACACGACACGCACCGGGTGGTGGCCGCGGTGACGTCGACGGCGAAGATCTCCCGGAGTGGTCCGCCGAGGGAGTTCCCGTCGACGTACTGCTGTTGCTTCATCTCACCCTCCTGGCCGTCTTTCGCTCGCGACTGCGGGGCTCACCCGCTCCGCTCGTTCACTCCTCGCGCTCACCCGCTGCCCTTTCGCTCGCGACTGCGGGGCTCAA
>NZ_JBFANZ010000013.1:33544-120492 GCF_040659735.1 Micromonospora sp. NPDC049679 | reverse complement strand
CTCGCTCCGCTCGTTCACTCCTCGCGCTCACCCGCTGCCCTTTCGTTCGCGACTGCGGGGCTCACTCGCTCCGCTCGTTCACTCCTCGCGCTCACCCGCTGCCCTTTCGTTCGCGACTGCGGGGCTCACTCGCTCCGCTCGTTCACTCCTCGCGCTCACGCTGAGGGTCCGAAGCGTTCGGTTCTGACCCGCGCCGGTTCGTGACCGAGCCCGACGAGGATGTCGGCGACGGTCTCGACGAAGCCGGTGGGGCCGCAGACGAAGCAGTCGGGCGCCACCTCGGGCGGCCAGCCCTGGCTCTTCAGCTCCGCCACGCCGAGGCGCCGCGGCAGGCCGGGCCACCCCGGCGGCCCCTGCCGCGTGTAGGCGTACGCCACGTGCAGCCCCGGATCGTCGCGGTCCCGCTGGCGCAGTTCGTCGGCGAAGTAGATGTGGCGGGGGGTGCGCACGGAGTAGATCAGCCGGAACGGGGCGCGGCTGCCGACCGCGCGCCGGGCCCGGACCATCGCCATCAGCGGCACGATCCCGGAGCCGCCGGCGACGAGCACCACCGGCGCCGGGTCGGTGGGCCGCCAGACGAACCAGCCGCCGGCCGGGCCGCGGATCTCCACCGGGTCGCCGGTGGCGAAGACCTCCGCCAGGTACGGCGAGACCTCCCCGTCCGCGACCTTCTGGACGGTCAGCTCGATCCGGTCGCCGTCGGCGGGCGCGGCGAGCGAGTAGCTCCGCTCGGCCTGGTAACCGTCGGCGGCGGTCAGCCGCACGTCGACGTGCTGCCCGGCGAGGTGGCCCGGCCATTCAGGCACCCGCAGCACCAGGGTCCGGGCGGTGGGGGTCTCGTCGCGGGCCCCGACCAGCTCGGCCACCCGCCAGGGCAGCCGGGCACTCAGTCGCCCTGGTACCGCTGCTCGCGCCACGGGTCACCGTAGTCGTGGTAGCCGGCGCTCTCCCAGAACCCCGGCTCGTCCTCGGGGAGCAACCGGACGCCCCGCACCCACTTGGCCGACTTCCACAGGTAGAGGTGGGGTACGAGCAGCCGGGCCGGGCCGCCGTGCTCGGGTGTCAACTCGCCGCCGTCGTAGCGGTGGACGATCCACGCCTGCCCGTCGCGCAGATCGGCGAGCGGCAGGTTGGTGGTGTAGCCGCCGTAGGAGCACACGAGGGCGTACGCCGCGTCGGTCTGCACGTCGGCGAGGAGGGTGTCGAGAGAAACCCCCTGCCAGGACGTGCCGAGCTTGGACCATCTGGTCACGCAGTGCAGGTCGACGGTGGGGGTCTCCGACGGCAGGGCGAGTAACTCCTGCCACGACCAGCGGTGGTCGAGCCCCGTCTCCGTGGTGATCACGAATTCCCACTGGTCCACCGGGACGCGCGGGGTGGGGCCGGCGGAGAGGACCGGGAAGTCCTCGGTCAGGTACTGGCCCGGCGGCAGGGTCGCCTCCGTCTGCCGGGGCCGACCGCGGAAGCCGGGTGACACGATGCCCACCCGACAGTCGTACCACCGGCTCGGCGGCGATGTGCCGCAGCGGCCGATTTCCGTGTCCGCTGCGGGGAGCTACAGCTCGAACAGGTCGCGCATCGCGGTGCCGAGCCGGACCATGCTCGCGCCGGTCACCATCCCCAACCGCTCGGCTCCCGCAGAGGCGCGCAACCGCCGCATCCGGTTGAGGACCACGACGCCGGAGAGCGGATCGGTCTCGGCGAGGGGAACGGCGAAGGGCGGCAGGTCGACGCTGCCCCGCTGGCGCACGACCGGCGCGCAGAACGGCGAGGCGCTCGGTCGGTCGTTGTGGGCGCTGCCGGAGAGGACGACGACGCGGTATCGCAGGTTGCCGCGCTCGCCGATGGTCCAGATCTCGCCCCGGTTCACGCCGCTCCAGCCAGGTCGGACCAGCCGGACTCCAGGGTGTCGGCGAGCCGGTCGAACCCGTCGAGCTCGTCGCGGACGTCCGGGTTGGCGGCGAGCCATTCATCCTGGCGGCGCCCGGCGTCGCGCAGGGCCTCGCGGCGGGCGGCCCGGTCCATCCATGCCGACAGGCTCATCCCCTCGTGCTGCGCCGCGGTCCGGGCGCGAGCGAGGGTGTCAGCCGTGAGGCTGAGGGTCACCTTCTCTGCCATACCGGTGATGGTACAAGTGGTGGTACGACCCGACGTGCTGCGCCTGCGCTCAGGCCACGAGCTGGTTGCGCCCGCGCCCCTTCGCGACGTAGAGCTGACGGTCGGCCGAGTCGAACAGATCCCGGCCGGTCATCCCCTGGTCGAGCGCGGCCACCCCCATGCTCAGCGTGACCCGCAGGCCCGGCGCGAAGTCGTCCCACTGGCGCGCGGCGACAACCCGGCGGATGCGTTCGCCGACGCGGGCGGCGGTGTCCAGGTCGGTGCGGAGGAAGAGCGCGAACTCGTCGCCGCCGAAGCGGATCGGCACGTCGTCCTGGCGGCAGTGCGCCTGCAACACGCCGGCGACCTCGCGCAGCACCCGGTCCCCGACGCCGTGCGAGTAGCGGTCGTTGATCACCTTGAAGCGGTCGACGTCGACGAGGAGCAGCACCACGGCACCGGCGGGGACCTCCCCCTCGACGGTGGCGATGTGCCGATCGAAGAGGCGCCGGTTACCCAGGCCGGTCAGCGCGTCCTGCGCGGCGTCGCTGTCCGCGCGGGCGCGCTCGGCTTCGAGCCACACCCGCTGCTTGGCCTGTTGCAGCATGGACCGGCGCTCCATCCGCAGCCGCCACAGATGCCGCGCGTGCGCGCGCAGCGCCGCGAGCATCGCCTCGGCCGCGTCGCCGGGGAACTCGGCCGCGGCGAGCACGGCCAGTTCGTACTGGGAGAGCAGCCGCTGGGTGGTGTGGCCCGCCTGGGCCGACAGCTCCTCGGCGGCGATGAATTCCCGACGCGCTTCGCGCAACTGGCCACGGCCGCGCAGCGAAACCCCGTACGCGAGGTGGATCAGCCGGGCTTCGCGGAACTGGCCGGCGCTGCGCAACGGCAGGATCATCGAGGTGCAGAGCTCGATTGCCTCATCGGTCTCGCCGATCTTGGCCAACCCGAGCGCGAGCAGCGCGGCGGCGAGCGGCGAGTCCCCGTCCGGGCCGTGGCCGCGGTAGACGGTCACCCAGTGGCGCGCCAACTGCGCGGCGCGGGCGAAACGGAGGCCGGCCTCGTCGACCAGCCCGATCTGCTCCAGCCGCAGCGCCCACTCCAGCAGCAGTTCGGCGCGGAGCAGTTCGGCGGCGGCCCGGTCCTCGGTATCCGGTTCGAACGCCTCCATCACGGCGCGCGCGCACTCGTCGGCGAGCTCGAAGAGCTCCACGGAGCGGGCGGCCTCGCCGACGGAGGAGAGCGCGGAGATGTAGCGGGGGTTGGTGCGCGGCGTCTGGTCGAGGATCGCAATGGCGTGCGCCAGGCGGTGCAGCCCCTCATCGATGCGGCCGAGCCGGATCAGGATGTCGCCCCGGTCCGCGAGGATCTTCGCCTCGCTGGTGCGGAAGCCCGCGGCACGGTGCCGGCGCAGCAGGGTCTCGTTGGCGACCAGCGCCTCGGGCAATCGGCCGAGCCCGATGTACGCGTACATCCTGGTCTGGATCAGCATGCCCAGCGTGCGCTCGTCGCCGAGCAGCGACACCACGAAGTCGTACTCGTCTGACTCGTGCAGCGCCTCGGTATTGCGGCCCTTCACCGTCAGCTCGTGCAGGCGCAGCGCCAGCTCGTCGAAGGATCCGAACGGCGACAGCGGAGCCGGCAGCTGCGGTTGGTCCGCCATCAACTCCTCCATCCGTGTCCTGATCTTCTCCGGTGCCTGTCGGCAGCTAACCACCTCGGATGAGAAAACTGTCGAAGCGGTTCGGCGACGGGCGAAAAAACGGCTCCCCGCTTCCCGAGGAGCGGGAAGCGGGGAGCCGGGACGGATCGGATCAGTGGCTGAAGGCCTGGAACTCGGCGACGCGGACCTGGGTCCGGGCGGGGCTGGCCGTGGCGCAGTCGGTGGGGTTGGCGGGGTCGTCGTCGCGCTCCCCCGCGTAGTGCGGTCCACCGGTGCACTGGCTCGCGACCACCTGCAGCCGCAGGTGGGTGACGAACGTCGGCAGGATGGTGAAGGAACGCAGATTGATCTCGGGCGTGAACGCGCGGTAGGCGCCGCCGGGGAAGGCGTCGGAGCTGCTCTTGTACACCGGACGGTAGTTGGCGTCGGCGCCGCAGTCGGCGAGCTTCGCGTTGCACGCCAGGACGGTGAAGGAGCGCAGCGCGGAGAGCTGGTTCTGGCTGGCCGGGTCGGCGTCGCCCGGGATCGCCGGACGCAGCATCGCGCTGACGTTGACCCGCCGGACGAGCTGGGGACGGTCACCGGCGAGCGCGACGGTCACCTGCTTACCGGCGACGCCGTCCAGCGACGCCCAGTTGGTGGCCTCGGTGTCATCGCCGATCTTGTCGAGGTTGACCCCGTCCCCCGAGACCACCGCGCCGGCGGCGACCGAGGCGAGGTTGCGACTCACCGTCACGTCGAGCCGCTCCTTGCGGCCCGCCTTGAAGCTCTCGGTGAACCGGGCGTGTCCGAAGCCGGCTCCGACCGCGAGGAACGGGAACTTCGCGTTCGGCACGATCTCGAACGTGTCCGGCAGCGGGGTCGCCGGGTCGGTGTCCGCGATCGGCATGGCCCGCGCCTCGTAGTCGCCGACATACAGCCGGATGACCGCGTCGGTCTCGCGCTCCGGGCGGAGGGTGACCACGGCGTTGGCGGCCCGCGGCGAGGCGAAACTCGGCGTCGGGTCGGTGTCGGCCGCGCCGTTGGTCACCGCGTCCCGGCCCATGCCCGATTCGGCGAAGGCGTTCCAGATGAGGTCCTGGTTCGCCCCGTCGAAACGGACCAGGTCTGCGGCGAGCATGTTGTCGCGCATGTCCAGCATGCTGACCTGGCTCGCCGCCTGGAGCAGGAACGAGTCGAAGACCAGCTGCGACCAGCGGCGGTTGCCCGGGCACTTCTCCACGGCGATCTTCCCCTGCGCGCAGGCCTGCTGCGTGGAGGTCTTGCCCGGGCCGTACCGCTCGACGAACGCGGACCGGATGCGGAAGTTCGTCGCGCCCCAGATCTCACCGTCGGCGTGCACGGCCGGGCCGGCGGTGTTGTAGCCGACGTCGGAGTAGTTGAGCGGGCTGCGGCTGAGGTCGTAGTTGCGGATGCCGCTGTTGGTGTTGCCGGTGACGTAGCCGCCGGTGACGAAGGGGGTCCGGCCGGGGGCGCGCAGCCCATTCTGGAAGAGGTACTCCGCCGCGAGCAGATCGCTCCACGACTCGCCCATCGCGCCGCCCTGGTGACCGCTGATGCCGGTGTTCGGCCCGGCGATCATGCGGTTGGTGATCGCGTGGGTGTACTCGTGGCCGATCACCGTCATGTCGTAGTCGCCGTCGACGCAGGGTGGGTAGGGGCCACCGGCGGTGGGCTGCCACAGGTACATGTTGGTGGTCGGCATCGCGCCGTCGCGGGGGGTTGCCTGGTTGGCGTTGTTGCGGTTACCGCTCAGCGCCCCCTGCTGCGCGCGTCCCTGCTCGGCGTCGCCGCCGAGACCGTCGGGACCGAGGTTGACCGCCTGCATGTTCCACGTGGACTCCGTGAAGCCCAGGTGGTAGGCCCAGTCGTGCATGCGGTTGTGCATGGCGAAGAGGTTCGCGACCGCGGCGTCGGCGTCGTTGCGCTGCAGCGACTGGAACACCTCGGAGTTGCACCGCGCCTGGTGCCACTGGTCGGTGAAGGGGTAGATGTAGTCGCGGGTGGGGCTGGTCGTGGCCGGCACGTTCGGGGTGCCGGCGCCCCAGGCGACGACGTTGCTCGCCGCGTTGCCCCGGCTGGTGTTGGTGGGCGCTCCGGTCGTCAGGTCGACGTCCCAGGCCTGGCCGCTCGCCGGGTCCCTGACCAATCTGTCACACTCGCGCGCGGCGCTCAGACACCACAGGTCCCGCTCGTCCCTGCCCGGGATGACCCTGCTCGGCGGGGTGGCCGGAAAGACCGCCCACCGCGGGTTCTCCGAGTCGAAGTCGACCAGGTCCTCGCGGACCAGCACGGCACCGGTACGGGCGTCGACGAACGTGGTGAACGCGCTCGCCTCCGCGGCGTTCGTGGAGATCACCGTGACCTCGTACGCCGTGCGCGGCCCGTCCAGGGGCGTCGGGACGGCGACCTGGCGGATCCCCCTGGTCTCGATCTGGCCGGCGGTGAGGCCCGCGTCGCGCAGCGCGATCGCGTAGGCCTCGTCGGCGGTCAGGGTTGCGGGTGCGGGGCTGCCGCTGTCGCGGGAGAGCGACGAGCTCACGTGCAGGATCGCGCCGTCCTTGACGGTGATGGTGACGAGTCCGTCGTGACCGGCGGGGAGCGCGCCGAAGCGCTGTCGCAGCGTGACCACGGTGCCCGCGCCGATCGGCCGGACCAGCACGCGCTCCATGCCGGCCACGGCCGCGTCGTCCAGCCCGAACAGGTCGCGGTTCTGCACCAGGTACCGGCGGGCGGCGGTCTCCGCGTCGGCGGGGAGGCCGGTGGCGAGCGGGGTCGTGCCCGGGCCGAGGGCGTGCGGCGTGCCCAGCGCGTTGAAGCGCACCCCGTCGTCGACGCGGTTGGCGAGCGCGCGCTGGCGGGAGCTGGGGCTGGCCGTACCGACCCGGTTGTCCTTGTCGCGCGGGCCGTGCCCCTCCGCGTACGAGTCGACGTTGCCGTCCTGCCCGTGCGCCGCCCCACCGCCGCCCGGCGCGGCGCCGGCCGCGGTCCCGCTGGGGACCATCCCGGCGAGGACGATCGCCGCGGCGAACGCGGGCACCACCTTCCATTGTGGTCTTGTGGACAATCTCCGGCCCGGTCTGCGCAAGGGGTCCTCCTTGATGGGAGTGCGTAGCAGCCGACCGGTCCGGTCGGCTCGCCAGCACCGCGTCGATCAGACGTGCGAATACGTGAATATCAGACCCATCAAGATCATGGCAAGAACTCTTTCCTTACCGTCGTGATCCCCCGTCCCCCACCGGCGACGCCGACCCGGAGCGCAACCACCGCCCCGACCCGTCCGCCCATGGTCGGACTCCGATGAAGTGGCAACGACCGGCCGCGACGGCGCGCGCTGGTACGCCGCCGCGCCACGCCGCACCCGGGGTCCCCCGCGGTGGCCGCCGACGTCACCGCGGTGCTCGCCGGCGGCGACGCTCTGGCGCGGCTTCGTCACGGCGTCGCTCGCCAGCGAACCACCGGTCGCGTTTCCCGGCCCCGCGTACGTGGGGCGCACCGATGTCGGCGACGCGTTGGCCGCGCCGGTCAGGACCGGTGCGAGCGGCCGGGAGACCGGCTCCGGTCCGGACGGTCCGCGCGGCGCGGAACGCCCGCACGGTCCGGAGACCGGCACCCCGACCGGTCATCCATCCCGCCCGGGTGAGAAGCCCGCCGACGCGCTCCCGCTCGACAAGACCAGCCCGGGTGCGTTTCCGACGCCGGACGCCCCGGAGCGACCCCGGCCGCCCCGCCCCGGCCGTCCCGGGAAGCCCGGCCAGGAGCCGAAGCCCCGCCTTCCCGCGGCCGCCGGTCGGCGATGAGGAAAGATGGCCTGTGGTTTGTCGCCCATCAGCACAGGAGGACTCCGCATGGAGAAGCCCACAGTCGGTCCGATCGAGGGCGCGCCCCCGGCCGACCTCGTCATCGAGGAGATCACGGTCGGCGACGGCCCGGAGGCGCGGCCGGGTCAGGTGGCCACGGTGCACTACGTGGGCGTGGCCTTCTCCACCGGCCAGGAGTTCGACGCCTCGTGGAACCGGGGAGAGCCGTTCAGCTTTCCGCTCGGCGCCGGTAGGGTGATCGGCGGCTGGGACCAGGGTGTCGTGGGCATGAAGGTCGGCGGCCGCCGTCGGCTGGTCATTCCGCCGCACCTGGGCTACGGCGACCGCGGCGCCGGCGGCGCGATCAAGCCGGGCGAGACGCTGATCTTCGTCGTCGACCTGCTCGGCGTGGAGTAGACCCTCCCGGCACGCTCGTGCCCGTCGATCAAGGACGGATTCACACGGAATGATCTCCGATCATGTGAACCCGTCCTTGATCGGCGGGGTATTCCTCGATCGCGGTCGACCCGGCGGGCTACCGCGGTGCGGCCCGGGACAGGGAGAGGCTGAACAGGCCGGCGGGATCGGTCCACCAGTCGCGCAGGGCGAATCCCGCGGCGGCGAGTTCCGCGGCGAGTCCGTCGCGGCGGAACTTCGCGGACACCTCGGTGAGCAACTCCTCCCCCGCGTCGAACTCGATCGTCTCGTCCAGCTCCGGCAGCTTCACGGTCATCGCCCGGTCGGCGCGCAGCCGCATCTCGATCCACTCGTTCACCGGATCCCAGCGCGCGACGTGGTGGAAGGCGGCGGGGTCGAAGTCGGCCCGGAGCTGACGGTTGAGCACGTGCAGCACGTTGCGGTTGAACTCCGCGGTGACCCCCCGCGCGTCGGCGTAGGCCGGCACCAGCACGGCCGGGTCCTTCACCAGATCGGCCCCGAGCAGCAGCCACTCCCCCGGCTCGAGCAGGTCGCGCAGGTCGGCGAGGAGCCGCGCGCGCGGAGCGGGCAGCAGGTTGCCGATGGTCCCGCCGAGGAACGCCACCATGCGGGTCCCGCCGCGGGGCAGGAACCGCAGATGCCGGGTGAAGTCCCCGACGACGCCGCGCACCTGCAGCGCCGGATAGTCCGCGGTGATCGCGGCGACCGACTCGCGCAGCGCGGACTCCGACACGTCGAGCGGAACGAAGGTGCCGAGAGTGCCGTGCGCGCGTAACGCGTCCAGCAGCAGCCGGGTCTTGTCGGAGGAACCGGACCCCAGCTCGATGAGGGTTTTCGCGCCGGTCCGGGCGGCGATCTCGTCGGCCCGCGCGGTCAGCACGGCCCGCTCGGCGCGGGTCGGGTAGTACTCGGGCAGTCGGGTGATCTCCTCGAAGAGGACGCTGCCGCGGGCGTCGTAGAACCACTTGGGCGGCAGCCATTTCGGGCTCGCGGTGAGACCCGCGGCGGCGTCGACGGCGAGCATCCGTGCCAGGTCCCGGTCGTTCATGTGCACATCAAGGTCAGCGTCGTTCACTCCGGTCTTCCCCCGTTCGGTAACGCGATCACATCGAGCGTGGCCGTGCTGGCCACGATGAGCTGCCCGTCGGGCAACGGCGCCCACGCCGGATGCCCGTCGAGCGGCTCGGAGCTGAGCAGGATGGCGGCGCCGTCCCGGCGGGCCCACAGGGAGTGGCCCACGGTGGTGGCCGCGGCCGTGACACCGTCGGTGAGCAGCAGGTTCAGTCGGGATCCGGGCGCCGCCCTGCCGACCTCGGTGACCGTCTCCACCAAGGCCGTGGCCGGGCTGACGTTGGCGCGCAGCCGGTCCCGCACCAGCGCCCAGAGCAGCGCGGAGTCGGTGGGCGCCTCCATCGTCAGCAGGTCGCGCACCGGAAGGCGTCCGGCGAGTCGGGTGACCGAATCCGGCCAGCCGGCGATCACCCCGTTGTGGCTGAAGAGCCAGCCGGCATCCGTGAATGGCGCGACGGCGCTCTCCACGACCGGCATGCCGACCGTCGCGGAGCGAACCGCGGCGAGCACCCCACCGGACATCGTGACGGAGGCCAACTGCGCGAATCCGGAGTCCGACCACAGGGGACGGTCGCGCCGGAAACGGGCGGGGGGCGCGCCGGGCGCGGGATACCAGCCGACGCCGAACCCGTCGGCGTTGACCGTGCCGCCGCCCCGCATCTCCCGGGGCGCCCAGGACTGGCGCACCAGCGCGTGCGGCGGATCGAACAGCAGCTCGGATAGGCGGACCGGCGGGCCGAGATACGCGAGATGGCGGCACATCCGCTCAGTCCGCCTCCCCCGGACGGGGATCGCGGGCGCAGCGGAAGCCGCTGAAGATCTGGCGGCGGATCGGATGATCCCAGTTGCGGAAGGTGCCGCGGCACGCCGCCGTGTCGGTGCCGAAGGAGCCACCCCGCAGGACCTTGTACGACGCCCCGAAGAAGACCTCGGAATACTCCCGGTACGGGAATGCGGCGAAGCCGGGATAGGGGCCGAAATCGGAGCTGGTCCACTCCCACACGTCGCCGATCAGCTGGTGCACCCCCAGCGGTGACCGGCCGGCCGGATAGGCGCCCACCGGCGCGGGCGCCAGATGCCGCTGGCCGAGATTGGCGTGATGCGCGGCGGGGTCCTCGTCGCCCCACGGGTAGCGGCGCGATCGACCCGTCGGCGGGTCGTGGCGGGCGGCCTTCTCCCACTCCGCCTCGCTCGGCAGCCGCTTCCCCGCCCAGGCGGCGTACGCCCGGGCCTCGTGGAAGCACACGTGCACCACGGGCTCGTCGGGGATGACCGGCGCGACCCGGCCGAAGCGCCGGTACGCCCAGCCGTCGCCGTCGCGGCGCCAGTGCATCGGCGCGGTCAGCGCCGCCTCCATCCGGTGCCGCCAACCCGCCTCGCTCCACCACCGCGGGTCGTCGTAGCCCCCGGCGGCGATGAACCGGGCGTACTGCGCGTTGGTGACCGGCGCCGCGTCGATGAAGTAGGCCGGCACGTCGACCTGATGGGCCGGGCGCTCGTTGTCCAGTGCCCACGGCTCCGTGGAGGTGCCCATGGTGAAGGGGCCGGCGGGGACCAGGACCTCACCGCCGACCGGCACCCTGCGCGGCGGCGGTGGCGCGGCGTCGAGCACCGGCGCTCCGGTACGCAGTTGATGTGTCGCGAGCATGGTCTCGTCGTGCTGCTGCTCGTGCTGCACGATCATGCCGAAGGCGAAGCCGTCGGCGACGAGGGCGCGGCCCTGCAGTGGCACCCGGTCCAGCAGGTCGAGGACCTTGTCGCGGACGGTGCGCACGTAGGCCCGCGCCTCGCCCGGATCGAGCAGCGGCAGCTGTGGGCGATCGCGGCGCGGGTGCTGGAAGGCGTCGTAGAGGTGGTCGATGTCCTCACGGATCGGGGTGAGCCCACCGACGTCGCGGACCAGCCACAGCTCTTCCTGGTTACCGACGTGGGCCAGGTCCCACACCAACGGGGACATCAGCGTCGAGTGCTGTCTGGTCAGGTCGTCGTCGTCCACGGCGTCGGCCAGCATCGCCGTGCGCGAGCGGGAGGCCTCCAGCTCGTCGGCGATCCGGGCGCGCAGCTGCTCCATCTCCGCTGTCATCGCTGGAATTACCTCCCGGGGTCAACTGCGGGCGCCGCGGCCAGGCGGCGCTCGACGATCGCGGCGACCTCGTCCCGCAGCTCGGGCGGAAGGTCGGTGTGGGTCAGCGACCGGCAGGCGAGTTCCAGCACCGGCCGAGCGGTCGCGGCGAGCACCGGATCGGCCAGCCCGAGGCGGGCGGCCCGGGTCCATCTGCCGGCGGCCGGCGCGGCCAGGTCCAGTGCGCGGTCGACGGTGGTGTCGGTGGACATTGCCGCGGCGAGGACCGCGACCGGCGTCAACCACTCGCGTGGATGCTGCGCATCGAGGTAGCGCACCTCCAGATAGCCGCGCGGGCGCACCGGTGGGAACAGGGTGCTCAGGTGGTAGTCGAGGTCGTCGGTGGTCGGCCGCTGCGGGAGCGCGCCGCGGACCCAGTCCGCGAAGGTGACGTCGGGAGGGGCGTGCCACCCGCCGGTGGTGCGGCGTACGCAGAGCAGGGGCGCGGCGAGCGCGTAGCGCGCCCAGGCGCGGGCGGGATCGTCGGCGACCGCGACCGGCCCGGTGCGCTCGGGCCGCATGCTGAGCCAGGTGCGCATCCGGGCGGACGCCCAGCCGGTGTCGCGCCCCGCCTGGCGGGGTGACGTGGCGAAGGCGGCGATCAGCAGTGGCCCCAGCGCGTGCGCCGCAGCCCACCGTTTGGCGAGCTGGCCCGGCTCCCCCGCGTCGAGGCACACCTGCAGCCCCGCCGTGCTGCACATCATCACCAGGCCGTGTCGTCCTTCGCGCGCGAAGGCGCCGGCCATGGCGTCGTAGCGGGGGGTGGAGATGAGGCGTGAGGAGCCACGGTGCGGATCGATGCCGCTGGCGGCGAGGGCGAGGCCGGCGCGGCGCAGCAGGCCGGTCAGCCGCTCGAGATCGGATCCGGTGGTGGTGTGCAGCGCGTCGAGGGAGGCGAGCGGCGGGGAGGAGATCTCCACCTGGCCGCCGGGCTCCACAGTGACCGCGCTGCCGCCGGGAAGTGCCGTATGTGGACTGTCGGGATCGAGGGTGCGGGGGGCGTGCGGCCCGAGCGCCGAACGCAACAGCGTCGGATCGAGGGGGCGGCTCGGATCATCCGGGTCGTGCACCACCCACTCGAGTTCGGCTCCGATCAGCCGGGGTGGCCCGGTCTTGAAGCAGATCGACGCGACGTAGGCCTCCGCGTCGTCGACCGTGCGCAGCGTCGAATGCCGGTCGGCGGTCGGGTGCTGCTCCACGGGGCGCTGTGAAGAGATCGTCACGCGTCCTCCCTCGCGCGGCCCGAGCGGTGCCGGCAGGTCGGCAACCCGTGTCTCCGCCTGATCCGGCGGCACTGCCCGGGGCAGGGCGTCGTCGACCCCTAGTGAACCACGATCAACGCCAACCGCGCCGCCTTCCCGGCAGGCGACGTCGCCCGGCGGATTGAACCCGTCCCCCATCGGGGTATGAAACGGGCCGTGACCACACCTCCCCGCATCGCCGTCGTCGCCCACCGGAAGAAATCCCTCGGCGGCGGCCTGGACGAGCTGCGCCGGCTCATCATCGACGAAGGCGTCGACGACCTGCTCTGGTACGAGGTACCGAAGAGCAAGAAGGCGCGGAAGAAGGCCCGCAAGGCGGTCCGCGAGGGCGCCGATCTCGTGTTCGTCTGGGGCGGCGACGGGATGGTGCAACGCTGCATGGACGCGCTCGCCGGGTCGGACGCGGTGGTCGCGATCATCCCGGCCGGCACCGCCAACCTGCTCGCCAGCAACCTCGGGATCCCCCGGGACCTGCCCGAAGCCGTGCGGATCGCCTTCCACGGCGCGCGACGGCGACTCGACCTCGGCCGGCTCAACGGTGAGCACTTCGCCGTGATGGCCGGCGCCGGGTTCGACGCGGAGATGATCGGCGAGGCGGACCGGGACCTGAAGGACCGGGTCGGCCGGCTGGCGTACGTGTGGACCGGGCTGCGGCACATCAAGGACGGCTCGGTACGGACCACGATCCACGTCGACGGCCAGAAGTGGTTCGACGGGGACGCCAGCTGCGTGCTGCTCGGCAACGTCAGCACGATCACCGGCGGGATCCGCGCCTTCGACGACGCGCGCCCGGACGACGGATGGCTGCAGGTCGGCGTGACCACGGCCGACGGAGCGTTGCAGTGGGCGCGCACGCTCGGCCGCATGATCACGTCCCGCTCGGAGCGCTCGCCGTTCGTCCGGATCACCCGCGCGAAGAAGATCAAGGTCAGGCTCGACGCCTCCGTGCCGTACGAGCTCGACGGTGGCGACCGCGAGCCGACCCGGCGGCTGAAGGCGCGTGTCGTGCCCGACGCCATCACGGTCTGCGTGCCCGTTTCCGACTGATCGGTCAGTGTGGTCGGGGCTGAATCACGGTAGGCACGGAATCCCGACGGGCATGGAGCCGAAAGGCCGGAAATGCCTGTGATGCGTCTCGTGCCGGTGGAGCTGGTGGAAGACTTCGTGGCGTGGCGGCGGGGGCCTTGGTCGTGGCAGGGGCGGCGCGGGAAGGTCGGCGACCGATCCGGTCGCTGGACCGGCCGGCGCTCGTCGCGCTACTGCTCGGGCTCGCCGGAATCGGCTACCGACTGGTTCTGCTGCTGCTCACCGTGCCGGGCACGAACAGCGACGAGGCGACCTTCGGACTGGTCGCCACGCACATCGCGCAGGGACGGACGCTCCCCGTCTACCTGTACGGGCAGCACTACATGGGGGTGCTCGAGTCGTACCTCGCCGCGCCGTTCTTCGCGCTCTTCGGCCCGAGCTGGGTGTTGCTCCGCGCGCCGCTGCTGGTGCTCTACGCGGCCTTCGTCTACCTCATGTACCGGCTGACCAGGGAGATCTACTCGCCTTGGCTGGCCACCTTCACCGTGGGACTACTCGCGCTCGGGTCGGAGCGGGTGGTGCGGGACCAGATGACCGCGGCCGGTGGCCGACCGGAGACGAAACCCGCCGTCGTGCTGTTGCTGCTCCTCGCGATCGCTCTCGCGCAGGGGCGGATCCGACGCCGTTGGCTGGCGTTCGCGGTCTTCGGCCTCGTCGCCGGCGCGTCGCTGTGGACCGACTGGCTCGTGATTCCCTATCTCGCCGCGGCCGCCGTCGTGCTGCTCGCCGCCGCCGGACGGGAGCTACGGGGCCGGGCCGGCCTGGCCCTGCTCGCCGGCTTCGCGATCGGCGCGCTGCCGCTGATCGTGGACAACCTGACCGCCCCGCCGGGGCAGGACTCGCTTTCCGTGTTCCGGCAGCTCAGCGCCGGCGAGGGCGGACCGACCACGCTTCCCGACCGGCTGCACGGCGCGGTGCTGCAGGGGATCCCGCTCGCCGCCGGGCTCTGCCGGTCGACCGGGTGCGCGCCGTGGCAGATGGCATGGGGCGCGCTGTACCCGCCCCTGCTGGTCGCCGCGGCGGCCCTGGCCGTCGTCCACCTGCGCCGGGCCCGACGAACGCCGGAGACCCCGGCGGCGACGGCGGGGCCGGCGCGCTGGATCCGGTACGTCGCACAGCTCGCCCTCGTCGGCGCCGCCGCGGTGACGCTGGCCAGTTACGTCCGGAGTTCATACGCCGCCACCGCTCCGCTGGCCAGCGCCCGGTATCTCGCCACCCTGCAGATCTCGCTGCCGGTGGCGCTCTGGCCGCTCTGGCGGGCCGCGGGCTGGGCGTGGCGCGGCTCAGGAACGCGAGTGTGGTTCCGCGCCGCCGGCGTCGCCGCGCTCGGGCTGCTGGCCGCCATGACGGCCGCGATGCTCTTCGGAACGGCATCGCTGGTCGCCCAGGTCGGCCCGATCCGCGCGGAGGAGCAGCGGGCTCGGACGCTGGCCACGGCGTTGCACCGGGCGGGGATCAGATACGTGTACGGCGAGTACTGGACCTGCAACCGCCTCACCTTCACCACGCGGGAGAAGGTGATCTGCGCGGTGCTCACCGAGAGGCTGAAACCGGGGCAGGATCGCTACGGGCCGTACGGGCGCCGGGTGCACGCCGAGCGCCGCACCGCGTTCGTCTTCGCGACCGGCGAAACGGCCGACCTGGCGCTACGGAGCTACCTCAGCGGACGCACGATCCACACGCGCGTGACCGAGGTCGGCGGATACCGGATATACCAACCGGACGTCACGGTGCAGCCATGGCGGTAGGGGGTCCCCCGGCAGAGCCCGGACACCGTGCCGGGCGCGCGCCGCGCTCGATGAACGACGCGGCGCCCCGGCGCCGGTGGCCCTGACCGCTCTCCTGCTCACCGCCCTGGTGGCCATGACCATGATCGAGGCGCGCGGTGGCCGGCACCCGTGACGACGGTCAACTCGGCGGCAGCCAGCCCTGCCACACCTTCGGATTCGCGTCCAACCACTTCTTCGCCGCCTGATCGCGCGAGAGCTTGTCGACCGTGAGGTAACGGGCGACCGCGTTCTGGTCGGCGTCGGTCCACTGGAAGTTCCTGATCAGTGTCGCGGCCGGACTGCCGGACTCGGCGAACCTCTTGTTGGCGATCTTGTCAAGGTCGTACGGCTGGTAGTCGCAGGCGACCGTCTTCGGATCGGCGTCACAGCCGGGGACGTACGTCGGCAGGTCGATGTGCGCCAACTCGACTTCGGAGAGGAACCACTGCGGGGCGTAGAAGTATCCGATCAGCGGCTTTTTCTTCGCCTCGGCGACCCGGAACGCCTCGATCAGCGCCGCCTCGCTTCCGGCGTAGACCACCTTGTAGTTCAGCTTCAGATTGCGCACCAGCGCCTCGTCGTTCGTGACGTAGGACGGGTCCCCGTCGAGGAACTGGCCCTTGCTGCCCGACTTGGAGGTCCGGAAGAGGTCGGCGTACTTGTTGAGGTTGCGCCAGTCCGTGATGTCCGGGTATTCCTCGACCATCCACGGCGGCACGTACCACCCGATCACCCCTTTGTTGCCGGTGATCCCCTGCTCGACGACGGACTTCTCCCGGTCGATGTACCTCTTCTTGAGATCGTCGTGGCCCCAGTTTTCCAGGATCGCGTCGATCTCGCCGCGCGCGAGCCCCTGCCAGGACTCCTCCTCGGTGAGGTCCTTCTCCACCACCGTGCAACCGAGCCGCTCCTTGGCGAGGTAGCTCACCACGGCGACGTTCGCCTCATAACCGACCCAGGGGTTGACCGCGAGCGTGAGCGTGCCGCACGAGATGCTGGGCACGCCCGGCGCCGGGGCGGCGGGACGGATGCTGGAGGCGCAGCCGGCGAGAGCCAGCGCCGCCACGCCCGCGAGGGCCGCCACCCGGATCCACCCGGCTCTGCTCTGCATCGGCAGTGTCTCCTCTTCGTGGGATCTCCGTGTGGTCCCGGCGCCCGTCACCGGGGTCGCTCTCCCCGGGGTGGTTGTCACCGGGCGCCGACCGTGCGGCCGGGCCCGAGGCGCTGCGCGAGGACCTCCTCGGTGAGGGCGACGAGCACCTGCTTCACCGATTCGCGGCTGCGGGCGTCGCAGTTGACGATGCAGACGTCGCCATCGACGCCGAGCGCCTCCCGGACCTCGCCGAGGTCGAAGCGGCGCGCCTGGTCGAAGTTGTTGATGGCGAGCAGGAACGGGATCCCGTGCTCCTCGAAGTAGTCCACCGACGGGAAGCAGTCCTCGATGCGCCGGGTGTCGACCAGGATGACCGCGCCGAGCGCGCCGTCGACCAGGTCGTCCCAGAGAAAGGCGAACCGGTCCTGGCCGGGCGTGCCGAAGAGGTAGAGCAGCAGGGTCTCGTCCAAGCTGATCCGCCCGAAGTCGAGCGCGACGGTCGTGGTGGTCTTCGCCGAGACGTCACTGGTGTCGTCCACGCCGAGCGAGACCTCGGTCATCTCCGCCTCGGTGACGAGCGGCTCGATCTCCGAGATCGCACCGACGAACGTCGTCTTGCCGACACCGAAGCCCCCGCTCACGACGATCTTCACCGCCGTCGGCGCGGGGGGCGGCGGTTGACTAGAGCGCGCGAACACGGTCCCTGATCCTCTCGATCATCTCAATGGATAGCTCCCCCTGCTCGGCGCAGTGCACGTAGCCGTCGACCACCAGGTCGGCGACGAGCACGCGGACGACCCCGAGCGGCACGTGCAGGGCCACCGCGACGTCCGCGATGGACATGGAGCGCTGGCAGAGCTCCACGATGCGTCGGGCCTCGAAACGCAGCGGCGCGGAGAGCGCGGCCGGCTGGGCGGAGAGCATCGTCTCCACCCGCAACCCGTCCTTCACCGGCCGGGTCCGCCCGCCGGTCAGCAGGAACGGGCGGACCACCAGTTCGTCGGCGGGGCTCACCGGTGACGGCGTCTCCGGTTCGGGGGTGGTCGCCGCGCCTACGGGCCGTGGATACCAGTACGGGATCATTCGTGGATCCGGTAACCGGGAGTCGGGCTGCCGAGGATCACTCATCGCGGTAGGTGCTGTCTGGACTCGGAGATCAGGGCCGGCGTGAGCAACGTGCCGAACCGCTCGGCGAGCAGCGAGATCTCGTATCCGACCAGCCCCAGGTCGGAGTCGCCCTCGGCGAGCACACCGAGGCAGCTTCCGCCGCTGATGGCCGAGACGAGCAGGAAACCGCGCTTCATCTCGATCATGATCAGCTTGAGGCCGTCGAACTCGTAGCGCCGCGAGGCGCTCCGGGCGAGGCTCGCCATGCTCGAGACGATCGCCGCGAGGTGGTCGCCCTCCGTGCGGCCCAGGCCGTCGGACGCGGCGATCAGCAGCCCGTCGGAGGAGACGGCCACAGCGTCGCGGACCCCGTCAGTCTGGCGGACGAAGTTGGCCAGCAGCCAGTTGAACTGGTGCCGGTCGGTGTGGGTGTCCACGGTCATTGGCTCTCCTCCAAGCCTTGGTGCCGGCGCCCGTCGACGCCGGGTTGCCCGCCAGCCGTCGGCCGCTCGCTCTGGCCGCGCAGCATCCCGGCGCGCAGCGCGGTGAGCCGCGCGCGCACCTCGTTGGGCGAGTCATCGAGCACCGGACGCCGCTCGGGGCGGGCGCCGCCAGCACCGCGCGGCGGCTCCGACCTCGGCGTCACCGGCTCGGGCCGACGGCTGCGCGGGAGCCGCTTGCGCAGACCGTTGGCGGTGCGATCTCCGTCGGGCGGCGCAGAGCCGCCGCCGTGACCGACGCCGGCCGGCACACCGCCACCCGTCGCGGCGGCGCGGGGCCCGCCCGTCATGCCGTTGCCGGCGGCGGGGGGCGCCGGATCGACCAGCGGGTAGGCCGCGGTCGGCGCGGTGGTCGACATGGGTGTGCCGGCGACGGTGAGGTATTCGACGACCGGCGCCGGGCCGGACGCGATGGCCCGGGACGGACCGTTGGCCGGGGCGGGCGCCGGCGGGGTGTCCGTGCCATTCGACGCGGGCGTCGTCGCCACGGCGGGGGTCGGCTCCGCGGTGGTCGCCGTGACGACCTCGGCGCGGGTGATCGGTGGCCGCGCGGACATGACGCTCGCGGGCAGGGTGACCCGCGCGGTGATGCCGGTGACCGGCGACGGCGCGAGCTGGACGTCGACGGTGAGCTGACGGGCCAACTGCCCCACCACGTAGTGCCCGAGATAGCGCGTGGGCGCCGACACGAAGTCACCTTCCCCGCGAAGCCGCGCGTTGGCCCCCGCCAGGTCGTCAACCCCCATGCCGACCCCCTGATCGGTGATCGCGATCAGGTAGCCGTCGCCGGTCCGACGCCCCTGGATCTCGACGTCGGAGTCGGGCGGGGAGAAGTTGAGCCCGTTCTCGATCAGCTCGGCGAGCATGTGCGCCAGCCCGCTCACCACCGTGCCGGCCACATACGCGTCGTCGATACGGCGCAGCGACACCCGGCGGTACTCCTCCACCTCGGACACGGCGGCCCGGATCACGTCGGCGATCGGCAGCGGCGCCGTCCACTGACGCGGGCTCGCGGCGCCGACGAGGACCAACAGGCTCTCCGCGTTACGCCGCATACGGGTGGCGAGATGGTCCAGCTCGAAGAGGTTGGCCAGCCCGGCGGGGTCGGCCTCCTCCCGTTCGAGGGTGGTGATGAAGCCGAGCTGGCGGCGGAGCAGATTCTGGTTGCGCCGGCCGAGGTTGGCCAGGGACTCGGTGGTGCTGCGCCGCAGCAGCGCCTGCTCGGTCGCGAGTTGGTAGGCGACGGCCTGCACCCGGTCGAGGGCGTCCGCGACGGAACGGATCTCGGCGGTGGCCCGCACCGGTACCTGCACCGGCTCCGGGGGCGGTGGCGGCTCCTCGCTGTCGCCGGCCTGGACCCGGCTTACCGCCTCGGGAAGGCGCTGGCTCGCCAGCCCGTCCGCCTCCGCGGCGAGCGCCGCCAACGGTCGGGTGATCGACCGGGACGCCACGACGAGCAGAATGACGGCGCCGGTCAGGCAGAGCGCGACGAGAGCGGCGAGCACGCCGAGCCGCTGGGCGGACTCGACCTGACGTACGTCGGCGCGGATCTGGATCTCGGACCCCACGTACTGCTGCATCCGGCGCATGTCGTCCAGCACGGTGGTCAGCGCCGACCACCAGGACTGCGGGTTGACCTGCAGATGACGCCCGTCCGCGGCGGCCAGCGCCACCTGTTCGAAGTAGGCCGCCTCGCGGGCCGCGCCGGTGTCGAGGACGTACTGGTTGGCCGCCTTCTGACGGGCGGTGGCGTGTTGCGCGAAATCCTCGAGCGCCGACTGCTTGGCCGCCCGCATGGCGGCGAACTGGAGGAACTCCTCCTTCGCGAAGCCGCCGGCGGAGAAGACGCCGTTGAGGAAGGCGCGCTCCTGGGCCGTGCTCTCCTTGACCCGGCCGAGCGCGGCGAGGGCGGCGACGTGCCGGCGCAACGCGCGATCGGCCGCGTCGTCGAGCCCGAAGTCGACGCCGTTGAGAGTGGCGATCCGTTCGGTGAAGAACTGGAACGCCGCGGCGCGTGCGGCGCCGCCGGTATCGGCGGCGGAACGGATCGCCGGCAACCCGTCGAGCTCCCGCAACGCCTTGCCGACCCGCTCCTCGATGTCGCCGCCGTCGGCGATGCGCCGCTCGACCGCCGCGCGCTCCGCGTCCACCTGCCGCCGGGCCGGCGGGATCTCGTCGCGGAACCCGACGTTGCCGCCGAGCAGGCCGGCGGTCAGGCCGCGCTCGGTCTGCAACTCCTGCACGAGGTCCTGCACCGAGAGGGCCAGACCGACCGCGCGGGTGGTCGCGGTGGAGGTGCGGTAGTCGGTCACCTCGACGGCGGTGACGTAGCCGAGGAGCACGACGACCGCGAGCACCGGCAGCGCCAGGATGCCGAGCAGCCGCCGTCGGATCGTTCCGCCCTGTTGCGTCGCCGGGGCGTCGGAGACCGGCGGCGTCTCGCTCGCCGTCGGCACCGTCAGCTCGGACCTGTGTCGGGGCAAAGCGCCTCCCGTAAGCCGACACGAACACGACCCATGATTGACACCTATGATTGCGTTCGTGTGTCAGCGAAATGTCGATGCGCGCCGCGTCACGCTTCCCGGCGTCGCGGCACAAGGGCAGACATTAGCGCCCCGCACCGCCGCCGTCACCCCCTTGACGCTCTAATTTGGAGAGAACGCGACTGGCCGTCACCGTCCACTGTGGCGGTTGCCCGACGTGTGCACTCGTCAAATCATGAGTCGGGGCGATCCTGAAACGGGGCGCCCCCGGTTCGCCGCGCAGGCCCCACCGACCGCCGTCCGCGGACCGCCTCCGCTACGCACGACACCGCCCTCGCGTGACCACACGACGCCGCCCTCGCGCAACCAGTCGAGCGATAAGCAACAGCGCTCGGACACGCGATCGACGGATGAGCCGCACCGCTGCGCGAAACGGCGCTTGCTAATCGTTTCCGCATAGGAAACGGGCGGCGCCGATGCCTGAGCACTTTCCACAGCGGCGACTTCCACATCGCCGGCGTGAACCTCTCCCCCGTTCCTCCTTGCTGACGCCGCGTCACCGGCTCGCCGAATCGGAGGCGATCCCGGTGACCGCGCGGTCACCGCCGGTGCTGGCCCGAATAATCCCGGCACGCGGACCACGACGCACTGGGATTCCGACAATTCCCCCGCAGGGCGCCCGCCGTTCACCTTTGCCCTTGTCAGGTGGCACCCGGCATGAGAATGATGTTGGCAACCGGCCGCCGCCGGGACGGTCTCGGGGCTCGTCACGCACGTGCCCGGTCCCATCGCGGACCGATCAGAAGGAGGAATTGGTGCGAACCTCGATTGCCCGTGGGACCGCTCTGCTCGGGATGTCCACGTTACTGCTGGCCACCGTGGCCTGCGCGCCGCCGAGCACGAGTTCGGCGTCGAGCGACGCGGCCAGGGCCACCAGCGCCGCCGACCTCGGCGGGCTCGACAAGCTCGTGGCCGAGGCGAAGAAGGAGGGGCAGCTCAACGTGATCGCGCTGCCGCCGGACTGGGCCAACTACGGGGAGATCACCAAGGCCTTCACCCAGAAGTACGGCATCAAAATCAACTCCGCCCAGCCCGACGCGTCGAGCCAGGACGAGATCAACGCCGCCAACCAGCTCAAGGGGCAGGCCACCGCGCCGGACGTGTTCGACCTCGGCGGCGCCGTCGCGCTGGCCAACGTGGCGAAGTTCGCGCCGTACAAGGTCGCCACCTGGAGCGAGGTGCCGGACGCGCTCAAGGAGGCCGGCGGCGCCTGGATCAACGACTACGGCGGCTACATGTCGATCGGGTACGACACGAAGAAGGTGCCCGCGCCGCAGAGCCTGACCGACCTGCTCAAGCCGGAGTACAAGGGCAAGGTGGCGCTCAACGGCGACCCGACCCAGGCCGGCGCGGCGTTCAGCGGGGTGGCCATGGCGTCACTCGGCAACGGCGGCTCCGCCGACGACATCAGCAAGGGCGTGGACTTCTTCGCGCAGCTCAAGAAGGCCGGCAACTTCCTGCCCGTCGACCCGACGCCCACCACCATCGAATCGGGACAGACTCCGGTCGTCATCGACTGGGACTACCTCAACGTCGGGCAGGGCAAGAAGCTGCAGGGCAAGATCGACTGGAAGACGGTCGTGCCGGCGAACGCCGTGGTCGGCTCCTACTACGTCCAGGCGATCAGCGCCGATGCCCCGCACCCCGCCGCCGCGCGGCTGTGGCAGGAGTTCCTCTACTCCGACGAGGGGCAGAACCTCTGGCTCAAGGGCGGCGCGCGGCCGGTCCGGGCCGAGGCGATGGAGAAGGCCGGCACGATCGACAAGACCGCGTACGCCGAACTGCCGGCGACCACCGGCACGCCGGTCTTCCTGACCGAGGCGCAGACCCAGAAGGCCAAGGAATACCTGTCGGCGAACTGGGCCAAGGTCATCGGCTGACCGTGACCACACGTGCCGTCAGCCGTCGTACGGACCCCGTGGCCCCCACGCCCGGGGTCCGTACCCGCCCTCTGCTGCGCCGCCATCGCGGCCTGCTCGGCGTCGTACCGTTCTTCGCCTTCGTCGCGATCTTCCTCGCCATCCCCACCCTCGTGGTCACGATCGGCGCGTTCACCAGCGACAACGGCGGCTTCACCCTGGACAACGTCGCCGCGCTCGCCGACGGCTACATCGTCGCGGCGTTCGGTCGCAGCATCCTGCTCTCCGCCGTCACCGCCGCGCTCGGCGCGGTCTTCGGCGGGCTCCTCGCCTACGCCCTGGTCACCGCCCGCGAGGGCGGCCTGCTGCGCCGCGTGGTAACCGCGGTGTCCGGCGTGCTCGCCCAGTTCGGCGGGGTGACGCTCGCGTTCGCGTTCATCGCCACGCTCGGGCTGAGCGGCTTCGTCACGGTCTTCCTCCGCGACAACCTCGGCGTCGACCTCTACGCCCGGGGGATGTGGCTGTTCGACCTGCCCGGCCTGGTGCTCGTCTACACGTACTTCCAGGTGCCGCTCATGGTCATCGTCTTCCTGCCCGCGCTGGACGGCGTCCGTCCGCAGTGGAGGGAGGCGGCCGAGAGCCTCGGCGGGTCGACCTGGCAGTACTGGCGGATGGTCGCGGTGCCGCTGCTGGCGCCCGCGTTCCTCGGCGCGACACTGCTGCTCTTCGCCAACGCCTTCTCCGCGTACGCCACGGCGGCCGCGCTGGTCAGCCAGGGCAGCCCGATCGTGCCGCTGCAGATCCGCACCGCCCTCACCAGCGAGGTCGTCCTCGGCGAGCAGAACCTCGGCAAGGCGATGGCGCTCGGCATGGTCGGCGTCGTCGCGGTCGTCATGACGCTCTACGCCCTGCTGCAACGGAGGACCGCGCGATGGCTGGGCTGATCCGTCGCCGGGCACGCCGGCAGCGCGCGTTCCGCTGGGCGGTCGTCAGCGTCGTCGGCGTCTTCTTCGCGCTGCCCCTGCTGGCGATGCTGGAGTTCACCACGCGGGGCGCGGGCGGACGACGAACCGCGGAGACCTGGCGTCTGCTCGTGGACTGGGGGCGGCTCGGCGAGACATATCCGGACCTGGGGGCCGGGATAGCCGCGTCGTTCGGGCTCGTCCTGCTCACCGTGCTCCTGATGCTGGCGCTGCTGGTCCCCACCGTCATCTGGGTGCGGCTACGCCTGCCCCGGCTGCGGCGGGTGGTCGAGTTCGTCTGCCTGCTACCGCTGACCATCCCGGCGATCGTGCTGGTCGTCGGGTTGGCCCCGGTCTACGCATGGGTGACGTACTTCCTCGGCGGCTCCCCGCTGACCCTCACCTTCGCCTACACCGTGCTGGTCCTCCCCTACGCCTACCGGTCGATCGACGCCGGACTCTCCGCGATCGACGTACGCACCCTCGCCGAGGCGGCCCGGAGCCTGGGCGCCGGCTGGGGGACCGTGATGTGGCGCGTCGTGCTGCCGAACATCCGCTCCGCGGTGCTCTCCGCGGCGTTCCTCACCGTCGCGCTGGTGCTCGGCGAGTTCACCATCGCCTCCCTGCTCAGCCGCACCAACCTGCAGGTCGCCGTCAACCTGCTCGGCAAGAGCAGCGCGACGATGTCCGTGGCCGTCTCACTCGCGGCGCTGGTACTCGCGTTCGTCCTGCTGTTGCTGCTGTCCCTCGTCGGGCCCGGACGCCGCCGACGAGTCATGAAGGAGACACCGTGACCGACACCGTCGCTTCACCCGTTGGGCAGCAGGAAGTGCGGCGCGGCGTGACCGTACGCCTTGAGGGGTTGACCCGCCGCTTCGGCAACGTCCAGGCGCTCGACGGGCTCGACCTGGAGGTCGCCCCCGGCGAGCTGGTCGCCCTGCTCGGCCCCTCCGGCTGCGGCAAGACCACCGCGCTGCGAGTGCTCGGCGGGCTGGAGGACGCCGACGCCGGCCGGGTGTTGGTCGACGGCAAGGACCTCACCGCCGTCCCGGCCAGCCGCCGCGACATGGGCATGGTCTTCCAGGCGTACAGCCTCTTCCCGCACCTCACCGCGGCGCAGAACGTCGAGTTCGGGCTGCGGCTGCGGGCCCGTCCCGCGGCCGAACGTCGCGCCCGGGCGGCGGAGATGCTGGAGCTGGTCGGCATCAGCAGCCATGCCGACCGCTACCCGCACCAGCTCTCCGGCGGACAGCAGCAGCGGGTCGCGCTGGCCCGCGCGCTCGCGATCCGACCCCGCGTGCTCCTGCTCGACGAGCCGCTGTCGGCGCTCGACGCGAAGGTGCGGGTGCAGCTCCGCGACGAGATCCGCCGCATCCAACTGGAGGTCGGCATCACCACACTGTTCGTCACGCACGACCAGGAGGAGGCGCTGGCGATCGCCGACCGGGTCGGCGTGATGCGCGGCGGGCAGTTGGAGCAGCTCGGCCCCCCGGCGGAGATCTACCGTCGGCCGGCGACCTCGTTCGTCGCCGACTTCGTCGGACTCAGCAACCGGCTGCCGGGGCAGCTGCGCGACGGCGCGGTCGAGGTGCTCGGCGCCCGGCTGCCGCTGATCGACGCAGCCGACGGCGCCGGGTCCGTCACCGCCCTGGTCCGACCCGAGTCCGTCGACGTGGTCGCCGATCCCGACGGGGCGGGCCGGGTGCTCGCCGCGAGCTTCCTCGGCCCCACCAGCCGGGTCACCGTCGCCCTCCCGGACGACGTGCTGGTCGTCGCCCAGGTGGCGAGCGGCCGGCTGGCTGATCTGCCGCCCGGCACGGCGGTACGGATCGAGCTGGCGACGGTGCCGGTGGCGCTCGCGCACTGACCGTCGCATGCACCGAGACTGTATCGCGAAACCCCGAGGGTGTTACGAAGGCGCAGACACGGTCTCTGTTGCAGGTTTGACCTGGGCAAACGTAGCCGAAACCCGGGTGTATCACGAACGATCGTTACGGACACTCCGATCGAACCTTCACGCGAAGCCGGCCATCATCGACACCGTTTGCATCTGGTGACACGCTTCTTACCGGCGCCCCGGTTGCGCGCCGGCGGCGGCGCGTATCTGTCGCAGGTGAGAGCCGCCGTGCGAATCTTGACCCGTGCTCGGTAACCGTCCGCTCGTCCGCGCTCTGGTCACTTTCGACCAGAGCGAATGGCCGTGGTCTCGGCCGCACTGCTGCCTGAGGATGCCCGGCAAGTCCCTGCGCGGCTACAAGATGACCGTCACGGACTACCTACGGCGCCTCGCCGAGCAAGAGGGCCTGTGCGCGATCTGCGGCGGCTGCAACTACTACGCCGACGAGCCGGCGCCGCTGTGCGTCGACCACGACCACGTTTGCTGCCCGAACCGGGCACGCACCTGCGGCCGCTGCGTGCGCGGACTGCTGTGCGCGGGGTGCAACGGCTTCCTGGGGGAACTGGAACTGTGGGGGCGGATGCCCATGGACGTCACCTGGCATGGCGCGGCGCGCGCGTACCTGGCCAAGTACGGCTGCGACCCCGAGGCTCCGTACCGGCGGCTGGTCCTGCGCGAGCAGCACCAACTCCGGACCGCGACGTGGCCGCGGCCGTGCCGGTGCCCGCTCTGCAACAAGGACTATCCCGCCACCGTCATCTACGGGCGAAACTGACGGTGCGGCGCGGTGAGCCGCGGCCGATGGCAGGATCAGCAGCGCTCGATCTCTCGTTGATAGTCTGCCGCGGTGCCGATCATCATCCGCCTCGCCGCTTCGTCCGACACGCCATGACGCCGAATCCGCGCCGCGCCGTCCGCGCGATCATCCTCGACGAGGACGACCGGATCCTGCTCTGCCGGTTCGTCTTTCCTCATCCGGCGGTGCCAGAGAAGGCGAAGGCCGTTTGGGCGGCCCCAGGCGGCGGCATCGAACCCGGCGAGGACCAGCTGACGGCCTTGCGCCGTGAACTGCGTGAGGAGACCGGTCTGGTGGTCAGCGCCGATCCACCGCACGTCTGGCACCAGGAAGTCGCGGCCGCCGACGATGCGCCGGGCTCCGACGGCATCATCAACGACTACTTCCTCATCCGCGCGACCCATTTCCAGCCCCGCGGTGAGTTGACCGACGACCAACTCGCTGCGCAGGAGAACCTGGCTGGGTTCCGGTGGTGGCACCTCTCGGAGATCGCTGGCTATGAGGGGTCTGAGCTGTTCTCGCCGCGTGACCTCACAACACCCTTGACAGCGCTGCTCACAACGGGGACGCCGGGCCAGCCGGTCCAACTCGGCCTCTAGCAAGTTCCGGGTGTCATGCAGGGGAGCGACCGGCCCGCGTCGTCGTGCTCGTTCTGCCGACCGCGCCCGGCTCGCCGCCTACACGCCCCGTCATGCCGGCCCCAGCAGGATGGTCCTGCTGGGGCCGCTGCCGTCTACAGCAGCGCGACGAGGGAAACCAGCACGCCGACGAAGCCGAGGCCGGCTCCAATCCCGACCGCGGTAGCGGGGAAGTGGACGTGCAGCCAGGCGACGGCGGCCGTCGCGGCGGCGAAGCAGAGCAGCAGCACGAGGCCGATAATCAACAGTTCCATGGTTACTCCTGGTGTGGTTGGGCCGGTCGGGCGGGTCGCCTTCCCGGTCCTTCCTGACCGTTCCGGCGCTACACGAGATGTCTCGGATCTGCCGCGGCGATCCTGTAGCCCACGGAGCCCAGGAGTTTTGGCGCGCGCGGGAGACGGGCGTGTTGGGCCCCATCCACGTCACTCATTACCGATAATCTTCCATTCTCGTGAATGAGATAACGGTCCGGAACGACGCCCAGGAAGTCTTCTCCGTCGATCCCAACGAACACCTCTCCGACTCCACGCGTCAGCGCATCCGCGAATCCGTGCCCGAGTCCACCCGGCGCGCGTACGCCGGCGACTGGCGCCGCTTCACCGACTGGTGCGCCCAGCGCGACCGGTCGCCCCTCCCGGCCACCGCCGCCACGCTCGCCGAGTACGTCTCGCATCTCGCTGATCAAGACAAGGCGTCGTCCACGATCGAACGCGCGATCGCGGCCGTGACCGTCGCGCACCGCACCGCCGACGCTCCGCCGCCCAACTCCAAGGCCGCCCGCGCCGTCCTGCGTCAGCACCGCTCCGAACTTGCCGACGCCGGCCGCGGCGTCCGCAAGGCCAAGCCGGTCACCATCACCGTGCTGCGCGCGATGGTCGACGTACTGGACGTGGCCACCCTCGCCGGCCTACGCGACCGGGCGCTCATCGTCGTCGGGTTCGCGCTCGGCACCCGGCGCAGCGAACTCGCCGCGCTCAACATCGCCGACCTGACGTTGACGGACGAAGGCATGGCGGTGGTGATCCGTCGCTCCAAGACCGACAAGGAGTCCGCCGGGCGTCACGTCGCGCTGCCGTACGGTTCCCACCCGGAAACCTGCCTCGTGCGCACGATGCAGGCGTGGCTGGCCGCGCTCGCCGAACACGAAGCGGTCACCGGTGCCGTGTTCCGCCGCATCGACCGCTACGGCAACCTCGGCCGGGCACCCCACGGCCGCGGCGAGGCTGACGGGCGGCTCACCGGCCAAGCGGTCGGAATCATCATCCGCCGCACCGCGTTGCGCGCCGGTCTGGACGCCGCGTCCGCATTCACTGGACATTCCCTGCGGCGCGGCTTCGCCACCGAGACCTACCGCGCCGGCGCCGACCCGCTCCGGATCGCCCGGCACGCCGGCTGGAAAGACGGCTCCCCCACGCTCGCCGGCTACATCGAAGACGTCGACCGGTGGAAGGCCAATCCGCTGACGGGCGTCGGGCTCTGAAGCGCGGCAGCATCATGACCGCTCCCACCGCGCCCGGTCTGCCGGATTCGTCGGGACGCTCGCTGCGCTTCAGAAGCTCGGCCCGCCCGCGCGCCGCGCCGCCTCCTCCTCGGCGCACGTCTTGTGGCACGGTCGGTTGTTCTCATCCCGCGTGAAGGCACCCTTTCCGCACAGGCGGCACGGGGCCCTGTCGCCGGAGGCGTGGCGGGTCCAGTTCAGCCCGATCCCGGGCCGGCTGTTCATCAAATCTCGGGTGCCCACCACAACGGGGCCGCGCGGGTCTCGCGGCGGTGCCGGCGGCCGCCGGTACCCCGTGTCGACCCCGTAGTTGCACGACAGGTCCAGCTCCCGAGGCGTCATCGTGGCCACGGAGCGCGCATCCGGATCCAGCTCGACGTTCGTGACCGGTTTCAGTCCGTCGCGGTCGTTGAGGTACCGCTCCATGTCGGCGGCCGTCACCCAGTAGTACATCGCCCGACCGCGCGAGTCGGTCTCCACCAGCGACCGGTATTCCCCCGACGCCGCCCCAACGACCAGGTGGTCCAGATTCAGGCCGAGAGCGGCCAGCAGGTAGACGTGCAGCTTTCCGCACGGTCGCTTCCGGGTGACCGGACAGAACACGTCTCGCCGGCCGCACCGGTCGATGTCGGCTTCGCGGGCGCCACCGGATACGAGCAGCTCGTTACCCGTGCGGACCCAACCGGCGTTGGTCGGTGCGATGGTCGCCCACGCCGCCCGGTGCTCGATCTGCACGTCAGGGTTGTCCGTCGTCCACATCGGCGTCAGACCGTCATTACGAGCGATCTGGATGCGCTTCTTGATCGTTGTCACCGACAACTTCGAAACCTGGAGTTCGTGTCCGAGCATCAGGCCACCCTCGCCGCGCACCAGCACGTCGGTGACCCGTTTTCCAGTGGACGAGCGGGCCTCGACCTCTACCGAAAAGCCGGCGTTCTGGCAGACCGTGGCTACCCGATCCTTCAGCGCCTTGTGCTTGTCGGACTCCGTCGCGTGCGGGTGGTTCGCCGCGGCTGAGGGGTTCAGGTGCACAGCCTCGCGGCGGCCCGACCCGTCCGCCGGCCCACGCAGGTACATCCACTCCGGACAGTACGGGTCCCGGGCGTAACAGGCTCCCATGCACCGGAGTTCGCCGGTCCGGATCGACCGCGAACGCAGCTCCTGCCACAGCCCTGGCCGCTGCGGGTGACCCAAGTCGTCCCGACTCAGATTCAGATCGATTCCCAGCCGTACATGCCGCACACCCTCAGCCATCCGCGGCCCCTCCCACTCGGTGCACTCACCATCATGCGTCTGGGGGCCGACAAATCGATGGGGGCTGCGGTCAGCTCTCCTCGAAATCCCTGAGCGCCATCACAAGGGAGGTCGTCACCTGATCCTGGTCGGCGACGGCCTCCCGCAGCACATTCCCCGTCTCCTTGCGGCCGTCCGCCTCGGCTGCGAGTGCGAGCTCCAGGATTCCCTTGCTCAGCCCGATCGTGGCGGCCGCCAGCATCTTCGTCACCCTCGCAGCGTTGATCTGCACGTCCGCCTCGAGGGCCCGACCCAGCCAGAACGAGGCCTGCTGCAGATCGCGGGCGAGTGCGGCGGGGTCGACCGGGCTTCGCCATAAGGTCATCGTGCCAGCGCTCGGCGACGCCGCACGTCACCCGGACCGGGTAGCGCCGAATCCCCCGAACGTGTGTGTTTCCCCTATTCGCGCAGTATGGACGGCTTAGCGTCGCAGGGTGGCCGTTTTCATCACCCCGCCGGACCGGGAGCAGTGCCGCTGGCGCATCGAAGCGCAGCGGGGCGGGACCGTGCGCGTGTTCCACGAACGAACGCCAGGCCCAGTAGGTGTGGGCGAATTGCTCGTCGAGGTTCTGCCGTCGAAGCTCCGCCGCCACGCGGGGCGACATCTCGGGGAGCCGGTGCCGGACGGGACGTGGCGTGGCGCGAGCGGGAATCTCGGCTCGCAACGCCGCCGGGCGCTTACGCCCCATAGCCCTTTCGGTAGTCGGTCATGCGCGACAGCATCCCAACGCGCGGCCGTTCGCCGCTACCCGGCCTTCCCGGGTCGTGCCGCGTCCGCCAGTGCGCGCAGCCGCGCCAACATCCTGGCGAGGTCCTCCCGGTTCTTGGCGCTCTTCACCCATGCCGGTTGCCCGGGGTGGACATCTGACCGCAGCGGGGACGGCCGGAGGATGGCCGATGCTCCATGGCAGGCAGAGGACCATTACGCCCACCATTTCTGGATGACGAGAACCAGGATGACGGCTATCAGTAGCGCGCCGGGCCAGCCGGTGTCGAGCAGGCGCCGCATCACGGCTCGTTCCGTCGCCCGCGCCCAGCGTCGTACTGGTTGAGATGCCCGAGCGTGAGCAGGTGCCCGCGAATCTCGGTCGGCCGATTCCATCGATTGTTGAGCTCGTGCTGCAAGCGTCGTTCGCACGCCAGCTCGTACTCGCGGCGCTGATGTGCAGCGGCGGCAGCAAGGATCGCTGCCCGGCGAGCTCGCCGGCGCACCCACGGCAGCCACCACCATTGTGGTCCTGGCATCGCTGTTCCTCCTGGTCGCAGCGGAGGTGCAGATGTGCTGAGGCGCGGGGAGCCGGGGCGGCGAACTAGACGTAAACTGCGCCGCCCCGGCACTGTCGAGAGCGCATCTACCGGTGTCAGTCAGAGAGCACTCTCAATCCCTAACCCCAGTCACAGTGTGACCAGTGTCAACAGTGTGCTTGCTGTGCACACGGTCCTCATGATCGGATTTACGGGTCAGTCAGGGAGTCTTGCCATGCCCGTACCGATGGGATTCCGCGCGATCGCGGACGACTTGCAGCAGCGCATCAAGGGACGCGAGTACGAGCCGGGCAGTCGGCTGCCCTCATATCCCGAGCTCGCGGCCCTCTACTCGGTGTCCATATCAACCGCGCAGCGGGCGATCAGCCTGCTCGTCGAGCGGGGCGTGGTGGTCACCTCGCCCGGTCGTGGCCTGTTCGTAGCGGACGAGCCGCCCGTGGGCTAGACCCGCCACCGCTTCACCTGCACGCGAAGCGGTGGCGTCGACTGGGGCGACGTGTTGCCCGGCCACTGAGGGGTGCACCCGCACCTTTGCTCTGCTTACCTCCAGGAGACAGCATTCGTCCGGATCGCGGGCAACGACTGTTTCCTCCATGGAGGAAGTAGAACAAAAGGTAGACCACGCAGCAGTCGGACACGAGTCCGCGGCCGAGCGGTGCGAGCGGCTGCCACCGGGCGGCCCCTGAACGGTCCGGAGCTGCGCAACAAGTACGTCGGCGAGACGGAGCGGCACATCCGACGCACCGGAGCACGTCGAGGCGCCGTGGTCAGGCGAGCGTCAGCACTCGATGACGTTGACGGCGAGGCCGCCGCGCGCGGTCTCCTTGTACTTGGTCTTCATGTCGGCGCCGGTCTCGCGCATGGTCTTGATGACCTTGTCGAGCGAGACGTGATGTTCGCCGTCCCCCCGCAACGCGATTCGAGCCCCGGTGATCGCCTTGATCGCGGCGACGGCGTTCCGCTCGATGCACGGGATCTGGACCAGGCCGCCGACCGGGTCGCAGGTGAGGCCGAGGTTGTGCTCCATCCCGATCTCCGCGGCGTTCTCGACCTGCTGCGGCGTGCCGCCGAGCACCTCGGCGAGGCCGGCCGCCGCCATCGAGCAGGCGGATCCCACCTCGCCCTGGCAGCCGACCTCGGCGCCGGAGATCGACGCGTTCTCCTTGAACAGCACGCCGACCGCACCGGCGGTGAGGAGAAATCGGACGACGCCGTCGTCGTCGGCACCGGGGATGAACCGCGCGTAGTAGTGCAGGACGGCCGGGATGATGCCGGCCGCGCCGTTGGTCGGCGCGGTGACGATGCGACCCCCCGCGGCGTTCTCCTCGTTGACGGCCAACGCGTAGAGCACGACCCAGTCCATCGCCGGGAGCGCGTCGTCGCGGTCGGTCCCCTGCTCCAGCGACCGGCGCAGCGCGGCGGCGCGGCGGCGCACCTTGAGCCCGCCCGGCAACACGCCCTCCCGGCCGCAACCGGCCTCGACGCACTCCTGCATCACCTTCCAGATGCCGAGCAGTCCGGCCCGGATCTCCGCCTCCGGCCGCCATGCCTTCTCGTTCTCCAGCATCACCCCGCTGACGGACAGCCCGGTGGCGGCGGTGTGCGCGAGGAGCTGCGCTCCCGTGGTGAACGGATACGGCAACGGCGTGGCGTCCGGCACGATCCGGTCGGCGCCGGCCGCGGATTCGTCCACCACGAAGCCGCCGCCGACGGAGTAGTACGTCCGCTCGGACAGCACCGCTCCGTCGATGGAGAGGGCACGGAAGCACATGCCGTTGGCGTGGTACGGCAGCGACCGACGCCGGTGCAGCGTGAGGTGCGCGTTCTCGGTGAACGTGACCGGGTGCCGGCCGAGCAGCCGCAACTCGCCGGCCGCCCGGATCTGGGACAGCCGGTGTTCGGCCGCGTCCGGATCGACCGACTCCGGCCGGTGGCCTTCGAGCCCGAGCATGACGGCCTTCGGCGTGCCGTGACCGTGCCCGGTCGCGCCGAGAGAGCCGAACAGCTCCGCCTCGACCGTCACCGTGGCGTCGAGCAACGCCCCCTCCACCAGTGACTCGGCGAACGTGGCCGCGGCGCGCATCGGCCCGACGGTGTGCGAGCTCGACGGACCGATGCCGATGGAGAACAGGTCGAAGACGCTGAGGCTCATGGCGTGCCGAGCTTGGCGGTGACCCAGTCGTGGAAGGCCCCGATGTGATGCTCGGACGGGACCAGGACGCCCCCCTTGGCGTACGCGCGGGAGTTCATCGCCGGCTGGCACCGCTCGCACGCGTCGAAGTCCTGCACGTTGACCCGGTGGAACAGCTCGACCGAGCGCGACACGTCCTTGCCGGACGCCACGATCTGCTTGGAGTAGAGCCAGTCGCACTCGACGACCGTGCGGTCCTCGGCGAGCGGGTACATCCGGTGGAAGATGATGTGGTCGGGCACCAGGTTGATGAAGACCTGCGGCTTGATGGTGATGGCGTAGTAGCGCCGGTCCTGGTCCTCGGTGACGCCGGGCAGCTTGTCGAAGCCCTCGCTGCCGTCGACGGTGAAGCCCTTGATCTCGTCACCGAACTCGGCACCGTGCCCGACGTAGTACTGCGCGGCGTAGCCGTCGGCGAACTCCGGCAACACCTCGGTGAGCTCCGGATGGATCGTCGCGCAGTGGTAGCACTCCATGAAGTTCTCGACGATGAGCTTCCAGTTGGCCTTGACGTCGTACGTGATGCGCCTGCCGACCGCGAGGTCGCCGATCTCGTACGAGTCGATCGCCTCCAGATTTCCGAGCCGCTCCGTCACCGCCGTCTGCACATCGGTTTCGAACGACGGCGGCTCGTCGGCGAGGCACACCCAGGCGTACCCCAGCCACTCCCGCAGGTGCACGGGAACCAGCCCGTACTGGGTGCGGTCGATGTCGGGCATCTTGGTGAGGTTCGGGGCCGCCACCAGCTTTCCGTCCAACCCGTAGGTCCAGGCGTGGTACGGGCACTGGAAGGCGCGCTTGACCTCGCCGCTGTCGTCGGTGCAGAGCTTCGCGCCGCGGTGCCGGCAGATGTTGAGGAAGGCGCGGAGTTCGCCGTCGCGTCCGCGTACGACGAGGACGCTCTCCCGGCCGACCTGCACGGACCGGAAGCTCCCCGGCGTGGCCAGGTCGCTCGCGCGCACCGCACAGAACCACATGTTCTCGAAGATGCGCGCCTGCTCCAGCCCGAAGACGGCCGGATCGGTGTAGTAATGGCCGGGCAGGGTCGGGATGAGGCTGGCGGGCATGTTGGTAGTGGTCACTGTGACACCTCGACGAGGGCTTCAGGCGACGCGGAGAAGTCACGTCGCGGGTTGAAGAGGCTGATGGGGTGTGCGGTGGAGCCGCCGGTCGCCAGATCGGCGAGGATCTCCCCGACGACGGGGACGAACTTGAAGCCGTGGCCGGAGAATCCGCAGGCGACGGTCACCTGTGGATGCTCCGGGTGGGTCGCGATGACGAAGTGCTGGTCCGGTGTGTTGGTGTACATGCAGGTCGCGGCGCGCAGGATGCGCCCCGCGAGCGGAGGCAGGACCCGACCCAGGTGGTCCCGGATGGCCTGGATCTCCTCGGGGTGGACCTGCCGGTCGACGGTGTCGGGGGTGCAGACGCGACCCCGGCGGAAGAACGCGACCTTGGCGCCGCCGTCCGGCCCGTCGATGGCCGGGAAGCCGTAGATCTGGGTGCCGGCGGCGTCCTCGTGGATGTAGATCGGGTGCCGCTCGGGTTGGAAGGCGGCCACCCCGGACTGCGGCTGGAACCAGTACATGACCTGCCGCTCGACGGTGAACGGGACACCGAGGTCGGCGAGGAGCTCCGGGGCCCACGCGCCCGGACAGACCACGAGCCGGTCGGCGGTGTAGAACGCGTCCCCGGTCACGACCCGCACGCCACCGCCGGGCAGCGCCTCCCAGCGCAGCACGGGCTCGTCGTAGCGCAGGTCGGCGCCGTGCCGCGCGGCGAGCTGGAGGTGGGCGGCGACGGTCGCCTCCGGCCGGGCGAAGCCCGCCTTCGCCTCGAAGAGCGCGATCTCGTCGGGGCGCGGGTTGAGGGTCGGGAAGCGGCGCCGGATCTCGCCGGGGTCCAGGATCTCGTGGGGCAGATCCCACTGCCGCGCCGCGCGCAGGCTGCCGGCGACGGTCAGGCTGTCCGACCGGCCGACGAACACCCCGCCGGTGAGCGACACGATGTCCCGTCCGGCGTCGCGTTCGAGCTTCTCCCACAGCTCGTACGAGCGCAGCAGCAGCGGCACGTACGCGGGATCCTCGAAGTAGGACTGCCGGATGATGCGGGAGCCGCCGTGGCTGGAGCCGCGGTTGTGCACCGGCCCGAACCTCTCCAGGCCCAGGACGCGCTGCCCCCGCGCGGCAAGGTGGTATGCCGCGGCGCTCCCCATGCCACCGAGTCCCACGACGATGACGTCATGCGTTCCCATGTCTGCTGCCTCCCCTCGGGCGATCGCGCGGTTAGCGGCGGATGCGCTCCATCTGCGGGTCGAAGAGTGGTTCCGCCGCGACGGTGGCCGGCAGCTGCTCGCCGAAGTACCCGATCGTCACGGGGGTGCCGGGCACGGACACCGCGCTGGGCAGCCAGGCGTACGCGACGGTCCGGCCGATGCTGTAGCCGTAGGACGCGCTGGTGACGTAGCCGACGGCGGTTCCGGCCGCGAACACGGGCTCCTTGCCCATGACCAGCGCGGTCGGGTCGTCGAGGGTCAGGCAGCTGAGCCGCCGCCGCACCGTCTCCTCCGAGCGCCCCTCGATCGCGGCCCGCCCGATGAAGTCGCCCTTGTCCATCCGCACGGCGAAGCCGAGCCCCGCCTCGTACGGGTCGTGCTCGGTGGTCAGGTCGGTCCCCCAGGACCGGTAGCCCTTCTCCAGGCGGAGGCTGTTGAAGGCGCTGCGCCCCGCGGCGATCACGCCCAGCTCCTGGCCGGCGCCCCAGAGCGTGTCCCACAGCTTGAGCCCGGTGTCGGCGGAGGCGTAGATCTCCCAGCCGAGCTCGCCGACGTAGGACAGCCGCAAGGCGGTCACCGGCACCTCCCCGATGTACGCCTTCTTCGCGCGGAAGTACCTGAACCCGGCGTGCGAGAAGTCCTCGCGGGTCAGCGGCGACACGAGGTCGCGGGCGAGCGGGCCCCACAGGCCGATGCAGCAGGTGCCGCCGGTGATGTCGCGGACTCCGACCGAACCGTCGGCCGGCAACTGCTGTCGCATCCAGTCCTCGTCCAGCGGGCCGTTCGCGCCGACCTGGAACAGGTTCTCGCCGAGGCGGGCCACCGTCAGGTCGCTGCGGACGCCGCCGTCGTGGCCGAGCATGAGCGTGTACGTGACCGAGCCGACCGACTTGGCGAGGTTGTTGGTGGTCAGTCGCTGCAGGAAGTCCAGGGCGCCGGGGCCGCTGACCTCCAGGCGCTTGAGCGGCGTCATGTCGTACATCGCGACGCGTTCCCGCGTCACTGCCGACTCCACGGCCGCGACGGGTGACCAGTACCGCGCCGACCAGGCGTCCCGCTCCGGCACGTCCACGGTGTCCAGCAGGCCGGCGTTCGCCTCGTACCAGTAGGGCCGTTCCCAGCCGGCGCCTTCCAGGAAGACGGCGCCGAGCTGCTGCTGGCGCGGGTAGAACGGGCTGGTGCGCAGTGGCCGCGGTCGTTCCATCGGCTGCAGCGGGTGGATGATGTCGTAGACCTCGATGAAGTTCTGGCGGCCGCGCTCGGCGATGTAGTCGGGGGCGAGCTGCACCTCCTCGAAGCGGTGCAGGTCGCACTCGTGCACGTCGACGCGGGGCTGGCCGTCGACGAGCCACTCCGCCATCGCGCGCGCGACGCCCGCGGAGTGCGTCACCCACACGGCCTCGGCGACCCAGAAACCGGACAGCTCCCGGTGCTCCCCCATGATCGGCCCGCCGTCGGGGGTGAAGGAGAAGATGCCGTTGAAGCCCTCCTCGACCTTCGTCTCGGCCAGCTCCGGCAGGAGCGAGACCGTTTCCTGCCACGCGCGCGCGAAGTCCTCTTCGGTGAACGCGAGGACGCTCGGCATGACCGGCGCCTGCGCCGGCGACAGGATCTCGTCGACGTCGACCGGCATCGGACGGTGGCCGTAGTAGCCGATCCCGATGCGGTCTCCGTGCTCCCGGTAGTACAGGTCCTGGTCCTGGTGGCGGAGGATCGGCTTGTTGGCCTCGGACCGGGCGTCGTTGACGCCGATCAGCGAGGCCACCTGTCCCGTCTTCGCGTACTGGTGCGCGAGGGGCAGCAGCGGGATGGTCAGCCCCACCATGCGTCCGATTCCGGGGCCCCAGAAGCCGGCGGCGCAGACCACGATGTCGGCCGCGATGAAGCCCTGATCGGTCTCGACGCCGGTGACGCTTCCGTTCTCCTGGCCGATACCGACCACTGTGTGTCCACCGAGGAACCGGGCGCCGCGTTCCATCGCCCGGCGCGCCTGCGCCTCCACCGCCCGCACCGCGTTGGCCAGCCCGTCGGTGGGGACATGCAGACCGCCGAGCACCGTGCTCGGGTCGAGCAGAGGGTGCAGGGCCGCGCACTCCTCGGGGCCGAGCAGCGTGCCCTCGATCCCCCACGACGTGGCCAGGCCGTGCTTGCGCTTCAGGTCCGTCCACCGGGCCTCGGTGGTGGCGACCTCGAGACCGCCGACCTGCCGGAAGCACCACTGGCCGTCCAGCGTCAGGCCACTGAGCTTGCGCACGGTGTAGCTGGCGAGCTCGGTCATCGTCTTCGAGGCGTTCGTCTGGAACACCAGGCCGGGGGCGTGTGAGCTGGAGCCACCGGTGGCGAAGAGCGGCCCCTGGTCGACGACGGTGACGTCGGTCCAGCCTCGCTCGGTCAACTCGTCCGCGAGGGAACTGCCGACGATGCCGGCACCGATGATCACTACGCGAGGGGGCTTGGTCATGGGGGTTCCTTTCCAAGCGCTTAACCAATCGGTTGTTCCACAACGCGCAACAAAGTGTGGAATACGCAACAGCATGGCTAACGGCTGAGCGCAAGTCAAGAGTCTTCGCGGTACCTCGATGGAGTGCCGCGGCGACACCGTTCACCGTCCACACACACGCCGCCCGCCTCCCGCGCGGGGCGGAAAACGGGCGGCGGTGGTGCAGGTCGTACCGGCGCCGTGTCCGGTGTGGACCACGGTGCCGAAAGGCGGGTCGCCGAAGACGACGAGTGGTCGACGACGGCTTACCGGAAGACCACGGTGCGGTTGCCGTTGAGCAGGACCCGACGCTCGACGATCGCCTGCAGGGCGTGCGACAGCGCCAGGCATTCGACCTCACGGCCGATCGCGGTGAGTTGCGCCGCCGTGCGGGTGTGGTCCACCCGTACGACCTCCTGCTCGATGATCGGGCCCTCGTCGAGGTCCGGCGTCACGAAGTGCGCCGTGGCCCCGATGAGCTTCACTCCCCGCTCGTGCGCCTGGTGGTACGGGCGCGCGCCGGCGAAGCCCGGCAGGAAGGAGTGGTGGATGTTGACCGCCCGCCCGGCCAGAGCGGTACACGCCTGCGGCGACAGGATCTGCATGTACCGGGCCAGGACGACGAGGTCGATCTGCTGCTCCTCGACGATTTCGAGCAGCCGCGCCTCCTGCTGGCGCTTCGTCTCGGGCGTCACCGGGAGATGGTGGAACGGCAGCTTGTGGGAGGCCGCGAGATCGGCGAAGTCCGGGTGGTTGGAGACGATGCCGGTCACCTCGGCGTGCAACGCCCCCGTGCTCCACCGGTAGAGCAGGTCGTTGAGGCAGTGCCCCAGGCGCGAGACCATCAGCAGCAGGCGGGGGCGGTCGTCGGCGGCGTGCAGCCCCCACTCCATGTCCGATCGGGACGCGATCCCGGCGAACCGCGACCGCAGCAGGGCGATGTCGATCTCCCCGCCGAGCCGCTGGAAGTGCACCCGCATGAAGAAGCGGCCGGACTCGCGGTCGCCGAACTGCTGGTTCTCCACGATGTCGCAGTCGTGCGCGACGAGAAATCCGGAGACCTCGTGGACGATGCCCGGGCGTTCGGCGCACGTGAGCGTCAGGATGTACTCCCGCGCGGCGCCGGAGCCCGGCCGCTCCGCGACGACGGTGGTGGCGTTCTGTGGGGACATCACGGTCACATCTGCGCGTAGAGCGGGTGCCGGTGGGTGAGCTCGGCGACGCGCCCACGCAGCTCGGCGCCGCGCGCGTCGTCGTACTCGGGCTGCAGCGCGGCGGCGATCACGTCGGCCACCTCGCGGAAGTCCTCCGCCGCGAAGCCGCGGGTGGCCAGCGCCGGCGTGCCGATGCGCAGGCCGGAGGTGACCATCGGCGGTCGCGGGTCGAACGGGACCGCGTTGCGGTTGACCGTGATGCCGACCTGGTGCAGCCGGTCCTCGGCCTGCCGGCCGTCGAGCGCGGATTGGCGCAGGTCGACGAGGACCAGGTGCACGTCCGTGCCCCCGGTGAGCACGGTGACGCCGGCGGCCGGGTCGGTGGCGACGAGCCGCTCGGCGAGGATGCGTGCACCCTCCAGGGTGCGCACCTGCCGGTCGCGGAAGTCGTCGGACGCGGCCAGCTTGAAGGCGACGGCCTTCGCGGCGATCACGTGCTCGAGCGGACCGCCCTGCTGTCCCGGGAAGACCGCCGAGTTGAGCTTCTTGGCCAGTTCGTCGGAGGCGGACAGGATGACGCCGCCGCGAGGACCACCGAGCGTCTTGTGCGTGGTCGTCGTGACGACATGGGCGTACGGCACCGGATTGGGGTGCAGGCCGGCCGCGACCAGTCCGGCGAAGTGCGCCATGTCCACCATGAGGTACGCGCCGACCTCGTCGGCGATGCGGCGGAAGTGCGCGAAGTCCAGCCGCCGGGGGTACGCCGACCAGCCGGCGATTATCAGCTTCGGCCGGTGCTCCCGCGCGAGCCGCTCGACCTCGTCCATGTCGACGAGGCAGTCGGACTCGCGGACGTGGTAGGCGACGACGTTGTACAGCTTGCCGGAGAAGTTGATGCGCATGCCGTGCGTCAGGTGCCCGCCGTGCGCGAGGTCCAGACCGAGGATCGTGTCCCCCGGCGTGAGCAGCGCCATCATCGCCGCGGCGTTGGCCTGCGCCCCGGAGTGCGGCTGCACGTTGGCGTACCCGGCGCCGAACAGCGCCTTGACCCGGTCGATGGCCAGCTGCTCGGTGACGTCGACGTACTCGCACCCGCCGTAGTAGCGGCGGCCCGGGTAGCCCTCGGCGTACTTGTTCGTCAGGACGGAGCCCTGCGCTTCCATGACCGCGCGCGGGGCGAAGTTTTCCGAGGCGATCATCTCCAGCGTCGACTGCTGGCGGCGCAGTTCCCGGTCGACGGCGAGGGCGACCTCCGGGTCGAGCTCGGCGAGGGGCAGATCCAGCAGCGTGCGGGAATCGACGTGCACCATGGGCAGACTCCTTCGCGACGGCGAAGGTTGCACCATACGATGCGCGTTGCGCGTCACACAACGGCGTCAGCCGAAGTAACCCATCCGGGCGCTGACCTCCTCCGCCACGGCGACGACCCGGGCCGCCACGCCCGGGAAGGATTCCGGCGTGAGGCGGTAGGCGGGACCGGAGACGCTCAGGGCCGCGATGACGGATCCATCGGGCCCGCGTACCGGAGCGGCGACGGCGTTGAGCCCCACCTCGTACTCTTCCGCGGTACAACCCCACCCGGCCTCCGCGATCCGGTCCAACTCCGCCTTCAGCACGGTCGCGTCGGTGATGGTCGCGTCGGTGAAGCGCTCCAGCGGATCGGCGAGGACCGCGCGGTAAAGGCTGGACGGCGCGTACGCCAGCAGCACCTTGCCGCTGGACGTGGCGTGCACCGGCGTCTGCTTCCCGACCCAGTTCTGGCTGGCTACCGACGCCGCGCCGAGCGCCTGGGTGACGTTCACGGCGCGATCGCCGTCGAGGATCGCGACGTTGACGGTCTCACCGAGCTCGCCGGCGAGCCGCTCGCACGCCGGGCGGCTCTGCCGCGTCAGATCGAGCTGCGCGGTAATCGCGCCGGCCAGCCGCACGATTCCGAAGCCGAGCCGGTAGGCGCCGCGCTCCTCCGCCTGCTCGACGAACCCGCGGTTCTCCAGAACCGCGAGGAGGCGGAACGCCGTGGATTTGTGGACCCCCAGCTCCTTGCCGATGTCGGTGACACCCGCATCCCCGCGGCGCGCCAGGATCTCCAGGATGCTCAGCGCGCGGTCGACGGACTGGACGAGCGCCGGCGCTGACTCGGTCACACCGTCAGTTGAGTTGCTCATGGCGGAACAATAAGCGAGCACTTCCGATGCCGCGCGATGGCGTCGTACGGCGCGGCCGCACGCCACCACCGGCGACCGCTTCGGCAACCAGCTCATTTCATGTCTTGACTACGCGGAAACCCACGTGCACGCTGTTGCGTATCTCACGAGCCGTTTCGCAATCCACAACGGAGGGCAGTGGTGTGATACGTCGGATCGCCGTCGTCGGCGCCTCGCTCGCCGGCGTGGCCGCCGCCCGTGCGCTCCGTCAACAGTCCTACGACGGCTCGATCATCGCCATCGGCGCGGAGCGCCACGCGCCCTACGACCGGCCCCCGCTGTCGAAGGCCTTCCTGACCGGCGCATGCACGGAGGCCGATCTCGCGCTCGCCGACCCCGACGAGGCCCTCGACGTCGAGTGGCGACTCGGCACCGCCGCGGTCCGCCTCGACGCCCGCAACCGCAGCATCACTCTCGCCGACGGTGCGGAGATCCCGGTGGACGCCGTCATCCTCGCCACCGGCGCGCGGGCCCGGCGCCTGCCAGGCACCGAAACCGTCAGCGGCGTACACACCCTGCGAACCCTAGACGACGCGGTGGCGCTTCGGCGAGATCTCGCCGCCGCCGAACGGCTGGTCGTGATCGGCGCGGGCTTCCTCGGAGCGGAGGTCGCCTCCAGTGCCCGGTCCCTCGGCCTCGACGTCACCGTCGTCGAGGCCCTGCCCACGCCGCTCGCCGCACCCCTCGGCGTCGAGATGGGATCGGTCTGCGCGGGCCTGCACGCCGACCACGGCGTCCGATTGCTGACCGGCACCGGCGTGGCCCGGCTGGTCGGATCGGAACGGGTGGAGGCGGTCGAGCTCGCCGACGGGACGCGGCTGCCGGCCGACGTCGTGGTCGTCGGCATCGGCGCCCAACCCAATGTGGAGTGGCTGGCCGACTCCGGGCTGGAGATCCACGGCGGCGTCGTCACCGACGCGGCGTGCGCGACCAACCTGCCTGCCGTCGTCGCCACCGGCGACTGCGCGGCGTCCTTCAGCCCCTACGCGGGCGGAATCGTCCGCACCGAGCACTGGACACACGCGCACGAGCAGCCCGCCACCGCCGTCACGACGCTCCTCGCCGGCGCGGCCCACCCCCGGCGGGCACACATCGCCGCCCCCTACTTCTGGTCCGACCAGTACGGCGTGCGCGTGCAGTTCGCCGGGCACCGCGCGGACGGCGACACCGTGCGGCTCGTCGAAGGCGACCCGGCCCAGCGCAGTTTTCTCGCGGTGTACGAACGCGACGGACGCCCCGTCGCCGTGCTCGGCATGAACCAGGCAAAGCTGTTCACCCGGTGGCGGCGTCAACTGCGCGCCCCCGATCCCGTCCCGGTCCACACGCCGTGACCGCAACGACCACCTCGCCCGCCCTCGGCGACGCGTCAGGAGCCCGCATGATGCAACCCGTTTGCCCGCTCAGCGCCATCCCCCGCGGCGAGTCGTTCCGCTGGGCGACGGACCCGCCGGTGGCGATCTTCCACACCGAGGACGGCCAACTGTTCGCGGTCGACGACACGTGCACCCATCAGGACGCGTCGCTGGCCGACGGCTGGCTCGAAGGGTGCGAGGTCGAGTGCCCGCTGCACGCGTCCCGGTTCGACCTGCGGACCGGGCAGGTGGACGCGCCGCCGGCGAAGAAACCGGTGCGCACCCACCGGGTCGAGGTGACCGACGGGATGGTGCGGGTCGCCCTCTCCGACGAGGCGCCGAACCTTCCCCCCGGCCCAGCCACTTTGAGCCACGAGGCGAGGCGAGCCTGACATGACGTCAGAGCAGTACGACTATGTCATCGTCGGCGGCGGATCGGCGGGCAGCGCGCTCGCCAACCGGCTCTCCGCCGACCCCTCCACCCGGGTGCTCGTGCTGGAGGCGGGACGCCGCGACTATCTGTGGGACGTCTTCATCCACATGCCGGCGGCGCTGCCGTTCCCGATCGGGAGCCGCTTCTACGACTGGAAGTACGAGTCCGAGCCGGAGCCGCACATGCGCGGGCGGCGGATCTACCACGCCCGGGGCAAGGTCCTCGGCGGGTCGAGCAGCATCAACGGGATGATCTTCCAGCGCGGCAACCCGATGGACTACGAGCGGTGGGGCGCCGATCCCGGCATGGAGACCTGGGACTACGCCCACTGCCTGCCGTACTTCAACAAGATGGAGAACTGCCTGGCGGCCGACCCCGACGATCCCTTCCGCGGCCACGGCGGCCCGCTGACGCTGGAACGCGGCCCCGCGACCAACCCGCTCTTCGGCGCGATGCTCGAAGCGACGCAGCAGGCCGGATATCCACTCACCGACGACGTCAACGGCGAACGGCAGGAGGGCTTCGCCCGGTTCGACCGCAACATCCACAAGGGACGGCGGCTCTCCGCCGCGCGGGCGTACCTGCACCCCGTGATGAAGCGACCCAACCTCGAGGTACGCACGCGCGCGTTCGTCACCCGGGTCCTGTTCGAGGGCAAGCGGGCGGTCGGCGTCGAGTACACCCGCGGACGCGGCGCGCCCCGCACCGTGCGCGCCGCCGAGGTGATCCTCTGCGGCGGCGCCATCAACTCGCCGCAACTGCTGCAGCTGTCCGGGGTCGGCAACGCCGACGAATTGCGCGCGCTCGGCATCGATCCCGTCCATCACCTCCCCGGCGTGGGCGAGAACCTCCAGGACCACCTCGAGGTCTACGTCCAGCACGCCTGCACACAGCCGGTGTCGATACAGCCGTACATGAAATGGCGGTACCGACCGTGGATCGGCGCGCAGTGGCTGTTCCTGCGCAAGGGCCCGGGCGCCACCAACCACTTCGAGGCGGGCGGCTTCGTCCGCAGCAACGACGTGGTGGAATATCCGAACCTGATGTTCCACTTCCTGCCGATCGCGGTCCGCTACGACGGGTCGTCCCCGGCCGGCGGTCATGGCTACCAGGTGCACGTCGGTCCCATGTACTCCGACGCGCGCGGATCGGTGAAAATCGTCAGCCGCGACCCGAAGGTGCACCCCGCGCTGCGCTTCAACTATCTCTCGACCGAGCAGGACCGGCGCGAATGGGTGGAGGCCATCCGGGTCTCGCGCAACATCCTCAATCAGCCGGCCCTGGACGGCTTCAACGGCGGCGAGATCTCTCCCGGGCCCTCGGTGCAGACCGACGAGGAGATTCTGGACTGGGTGGCGAAGGAGGGCGAAACAGCCCTCCACCCGTCCTGCACCGCGAAGATGGGGACGGACGAGATGTCGGTCGTCGATCCCCTGACCATGCGGGTACACGGCGTGAGCGGGCTGCGGGTGGTCGACGCCTCCGTCATGCCCTACGTCACGAACGGCAACATCTACGCCCCCGTGATGATGGTGGCCGAGAAGGCGGCCGATCTGATCCTGGGCAATACGCCGTTGCCACCGTCGCCCGTTCCGTTCTACCGTCACCGACCCGGCTCGCCGACAGTCCTTGACGCCACTTCGTCGAGAGGAGAAAGTGGTGCCTTGCATTAGCCGGGGCGACGCGGACAACGCAACGGGGAGTCGTTCGTGAAACAGTTGTTCGTCGCAGGTGAGTGGCGCGAGCCGATAGCTGGCGGCCATCGCGAGATCCGGTGCCCCGCCGATGGGAGCCTCGTCGACACCGTCGCCGAGGCGACCCGCGAAGACACGCTCGCCGCGATTGGCGCGGCCCGCGTGGCGTTCGACGAGGGGCCGTGGCCGACGACGCCGGCGCGCCAGCGCGGCGCGCTGCTGTACCGCGTCGCGGAGCTGATTGAACGCGACAAGAACGAGCTCGCCCGGGCGGAATCGCTCGACACCGGTAAGCGGCTGATGGAGAGCGAATACGACATCGACGACGTCGCCGCGTGTTTCCGGTACTACGCGGGCATCGCCGGCACCGACAGCGGACGCGTCATCGACACCGGGCGCGACGACGCGATCAGTCGGGTGGTGCATGAGCCCATCGGGGTGTGCGGGCTCATCACGCCCTGGAACTATCCGCTACTGCAGACCTCGTGGAAGGTCGCCCCGGCGCTCGCCGCGGGCGACACCTTCGTCCTCAAGCCCAGCGAGCTCACCCCCTCCACGGCGATCCTGCTGATGCGGCTCCTCGACGAGGCCGGGCTCCCCGCCGGCGTCGCCAACCTGGTCCTCGGCGCCGGCGCCGAGGTCGGTGCACCGCTCGCCGAGCACCGCGATGTCGACCTGGTCTCGTTTACCGGCGGCCTCGCGACGGGGCGCGGCGTGATGGCCGCGGCCGCCGGAACGGTGAAGCGGGTGGCGCTCGAACTGGGCGGAAAGAACCCGAACATCGTCTTCGCCGACGCCGACTTCGACACCGCCGTGGACTTCGCGCTCACGGCGGTGTTCCTCCACTCTGGACAGGTCTGCTCGGCCGGCGCCCGGCTCGTCGTCGAGGCCTCCATCCACGACGCCTTCGTCGACGCCCTCGTGGCCCGTGCCGGGCGGATCCGCCTCGGCGGCCCGTTCGATCCGCGGGCGGAGACCGGCCCGCTGATCTCCGCCGCGCACCGGGCGAAGATCGAGACGTACGTCGCCGCCGGCATCGCCGAGGGCGCGGAGCTGCGCTGCGGCGGCCGCCGCCCGGACGATCCGCACCTCGCCGACGGCTTCTTCTATCTGCCGACGGTGCTCGACGGCTGCCACCGGGACATGACCGTGGTGCGCGAGGAGTCGTTCGGCCCGGTTCTCACCGTCGAGACCTTCACCGGCGAGGACGACGCGGTACGCATCGCGAACGACACCGACTACGGCCTCGCCGGGGCGGTGTGGACCCGGGACGCCGGAAAGGCCCAGCGGGTGGCGCAGCGGCTGCGGCACGGCACGGTCTGGATCAACGACTACCACCCGTACGTGCCGCAGGCGGAGTGGGGCGGTTTCAAACAGTCCGGGATCGGCCGCGAGCTCGGCCCCAGCGGCCTGGACGAGTACCGCGAGACCAAACACATCTGGCAGAACATCGATCCCCGTCCGCAGCACTGGTTCCACGACTAGCGAGCCGCCGTCTGCGACCGCCGCCTGAGAGAAGAGGTTCGGCTGTGTTCATCCGTACCCACTACCGCCGCCGTCCCGGCGATGCCCTCTCCATCACCGCGCCGCGCGGCGGAGCGGCGGCATGAGCACGGAGGCCGCCGCACCGCCGCGGCAGGAGGCCGGCGGCGGTCCCTCCCCGGTCATCTCCGTCAGGGATCTGTGGAAGGTGTTCGGACCCAACGCCGCGCAGGTGCCACGGTCTGCGGAGCTGGCCGCTCTGTCGCGGCGGGAGCTGATGGACCGCACGCGGTGCACCGCGGCGGTCCGTGACGTCGCGTTCGACGTGGCGCCCGGTGAGGTGTTCGTGGTGATGGGGTTGTCGGGCTCGGGCAAGTCCACGCTGGTGCGGTGCCTGACCCGGCTGGTGGAGCCGACCGCGGGCGAGGTGGTGTTCGAGGGCGAGGACATCCTGCACGCCGACAAGAAGCGGCTGCGCGAACTACGCCGGCGGAAGTTCTCGATGGTCTTCCAGCACTTCGGCCTCCTTCCGTACCGCCGCGTCGTGGATAACGTCGCCTACGGGCTGGAAATCCGGGGCACCGCTCGCGCCGAGCGCGCCCGTCGGGCGATGGAGGTGATCGAGCTCGTCGGCCTCGGCGGCTATGAGAACTCCTATCCCGACCAGCTCTCCGGCGGCATGCAGCAGCGGGTGGGGCTGGCCAGGGCGCTGGCCGGCGACCCGGACGTGCTCTTCTTCGACGAGCCCTTCTCCGCGCTGGACCCGCTGATCCGCCGCGACATGCAGAACGAGGTCATCCGGCTGCACCGCGAGGTCGGCAAGACGATGGTCTTCATCACCCACGACCTGTCCGAGGCGCTGAAGCTGGGCGACCGGATCCTGATCATGCGGGACGGCCGCATGGTGCAGACCGGCACCGGCGACGAACTTGTCGGGGCGCCCGCGGACGACTACGTCCGCGACTTCGTTCGGGACGTGCCCCGCTCGCATGTCCTCACGCTGCGGTGGATCATGCGCCCACCGCGTCCGGACGACCCCCTCGACGGCCCGGAGCTGGGTCCCGATGTGATCGTGCGCGATGCCACGCGATCCGTGCTCGCCGCCGAGCGGCCGGTGAAGGTCGTCAAGGACGGGCAGCTGCTGGGGATCGTCGGCGACGAGGAGATCCTCGCCGTCGTGGCCGGCGCGGAGGCCGGGGCCTGATGACCGCGACGACCACCCCCGCCGCCGCCGTGTCGTCGCGGCCCGGCCTGCGGCGGCGTCTCAACCGGCCGCTCGCGGTGGGCGGTGTCCTCGCGATCTGGCTGGTCGTCTGGGTGTTGCTGCGCGGGCGCGACACGCTGGACCTCTCCGCCGCCTCCCTGACCCCGCTGCACCGCTGGCTCAACGACGTCAACGACACGGTGGGCGCGAACCGCAACAGCAACCCGCTGTTCCTCTACGTCTTCAACGAGATCCGCGCGGTCATCGACACCCTGGTCGTCTTCATCCAGGGGCTCATCGCGCAGCCGTCGTACGGGCGCCCCCTGCCTGTGCTGGGGTGGCTGGGCGTCGTCGCGATCGTCGCGTACGCCGGCTGGGCGTTCGGCAACTGGCGGGTGGCCCTGCTCGCGGCGGGTGGCTTCGTGCTGTTCGGCCTGCAGGGACTGTGGCAGGAGAGCATGGACACGCTCGCGCTGACGCTCTCCGCGGTCTTCGTCTCGCTGCTCTTCGGCATTCCCCTGGGTATCTGGGCCGGGTTGTCGGACCGGTTCCACCGGGTGATCACGCCATTTCTGGACTTCATGCAGACGATGCCCACCTTCGTCTACCTCGCGCCGCTCACCCTGCTGTTCATGATCGGGCCGGCGGCCGCGACGATCGCGACCCTGATCTACGCCATGCCGCCGGCGATCCGCATCACCGCCCACGGCATCCGATCGGTGCCCCACCCGCCGCTGGAGGCCACCGACTCGCTCGGGGCGACCCGCCTGCAGGCGCTGACGAAGGTGCTGCTGCCGCTCTCCAAGCGCACGATCGTGCTGGGCGTCAATCAGACGATCATGGCGGCGCTCTCGATGGTGACCATCGCGGCCCTCATCGACGCCCCGGGCCTGGGCAAGACGGTCATCAAGGCGCTGCAGACCCTCGACGTCGGCACCGCGTTCAACGCGGGGCTGGCGATTGTGGTCATGGCCATCGTTCTGGACCGCGTCACCACGGCGGCCAGCGCGCGCGTGCAGGAACGCCCGGACGACGGGCGCGGCCGCGGTCAGCGCCTGCGCCGACCACTGACGGTCGCGTTCGGTGTCGTGGCACTGGTCTGCTCCTACCTGTCCTACACCTACCTCTGGGCGGCCGAGTTCCCGGGCGGCTTCGAGGTCGGCAGCTACCTGTCGCAGGCCGCGACCTCCGTGACCACGTGGGCGCAGGACGACCTGTCCGGTGTCACCGGCGCGTTCAAGGACGTGACCACCGTCGCGCTGCTCAACCCGTTCCAGGCGCTGCTGGCCGACTCGCCCTGGTGGCTGGTGGGCGCGGTCGCCGTGACGCTCGCGGCGCTGCTCGGCAACGTCCGCGCCGCGCTCACCGCCGCGGTGTGCGTGGCGTTGCTCGTCGCCACCGGGCTCTGGCAGGACAGCATGGTCACCCTGGCGATGACGATCGTCGCGACGCTGCTGGTGATGGCGCTGGGCATCGTGGTCGGGGTGTGGATGGGGCGCAGCAGCCGGGCGGACCGCGTGATCCGCCCGGTCCTCGACGCCGGGCAGACGATGCCGGCCTTCGTCTACCTGATCCCGTTCCTTGCCCTCTTCTCGGCGAGCCGGTTCACCGCGATCTTCGCCGGGGTGGTGTACGCCGCGCCGGTCGCGATCAAGATCGTCGCCGACGGGGTGCGTGGCGTGCCCGCGACGACGGTGGAGGCCGCGACCGCGGCGGGCTCGAGCAGCTGGCAGATGATCACGAAGGTGCAGTTGCCCATGGCGCGGCAGTCGTTGACGCTGGCGGCGAACCAGGGCCTGATCTACGTACTGTCCATGGTGGTCGTCGGCGGTCTCGTCGGGGCCGGCGCCCTCGGCTACGACGTGGTCGCCGGGTTCTCGCAGGGACAGCTGTACGGCAAGGGTCTCGCCGCGGGCGCCGCGATCGTCCTGCTCGGGATCATGCTCGACCGGATCGCGCGCGCCGCGGCGGACCGCTCGGGGAGCGGCCCGGCGTCCACGCACACGTAACTCGCACCAGCGCTCCACGGCCAGGGGTCCGGAGCGGCGCAGACCAAAGATCGACCGACGACCGACATCTCCGGAGGACGAAGCATGAGACGTGACACCAGTTGGAAGATGCGCCTCGCCGCTGTCTCGCTCACCACCGTGACGGCGCTCGCGCTCACGGGGTGCGGCGGGGCGAAGGTGGGCGACTCGACGGCTTCCGGCTCCGGCTCCGGGAGCTGCGGCACGTTCAACGTGGCCATCAACCCGTGGGTCGGCTACGAAGCCAACGCCGCCGTCATCGCGTACGTCGCCGAGACGGAGCTCAAGTGCAAGGTGACGAAGAAGGACCTCAAGGAAGAGATCGCGTGGCAGGGGTTCGGCACCGGTGAAGTGGACGCGATCGTCGAGAACTGGGGCCACGACGACCTGAAGAAGAAGTACATCGAGGACCAGAAGACCGCGGTGAGCGCCGGCTCGACCAGCGTTGAGGGCGTCATCGGCTGGTATGTACCGCCGTGGATGGCGGCGCAGTACCCGGACATCACCGACTCGAAGAACCTGAACAAGTACGCCTCCCTGTTCAAGACGTCGGAGTCCGGTGGCAAGGGTCAACTGCTCGACGGCGACCCCTCCTTCGTCACGAACGACGAGGCGCTGGTGAAGAATCTCGGCCTGAACTACAAGGTGGTGTATGCCGGCAGCGAGCCGGCGTTGATCCAGGCATTCCGTCAGGCCGAGGCGAAGAAGACGCCCCTCATCGGCTACTTCTACGACCCGCAGTGGTTCCTGTCCGAGGTCAAGCTGGTCAAGGTGAACCTGCCCGCGTACACGGCGGGGTGTGACGCCGACGCGGAGAAGGTTGCCTGCGACTACCCGAAGTACGACCTGGACAAGATCGTGAGCAAGAAGTTCGCCGACGCGAACGGCCCGGCGTACCAGTTGGTCAAGAACTTCACGTGGAGCAACGCCGACCAGAACCTGGTGGCCAAGTACATCGCCCAGGACAAGATGTCCCCGGAGGCGGCGGCGAAGAAGTGGGTCGAGGCCAACCAGGACAAGGTGAAGGCCTGGCTGCCCAAGAGCTGAGCGCGAACGACTGAGCCGACGACCGCCGTGGCGGGTGCGACCTGCGCTGACAGGGACACCCGGCGCGGCGGCTCGCCGTGCGCGCCGCCCGGCCGGATCACGGGTCGCGCCGGGTGATCAACTCTTGACATCCGTAAGCCCCCGGAGCACGCTGGTTGCGGATAGCGGGAGCTGTTGCGGATACCGAGACGCGCCGATCCCGATGCCCAGATGCGTCCGCGTCGGAGCCGACGTCGCGACGACGCATCCGCCCCATCCGAGACCGATCGAGGGCCCCCGATGACACAGCGGACACCCGGCGCCGACCTGCCCGACCATCCGGATTGGCTCTGGCGCACGCCCGAACCCAAGCGCAGCTACGACGTCGTGATCGTGGGCGGCGGCGGTCACGGCCTAGCGACCGCCTACTACCTCGCCAAGAACCACGGCATCACCAACGTCGCGGTGCTCGAACGGGGCTGGCTCGCCGGCGGCAACATGGCGCGTAACACGACCATCATCAGGTCCAACTACCTGTGGGACGAAAGCGCCGGCATCTACGAGCACGCCCTCAAGCTGTGGGAAGGGCTCGAGGACGAGCTCGATTATCCGATCCTGTTCAGCCAGCGCGGCGTCCTCAACCTCGCGCACAGCCTTCAGGATGTCCGGGAAAGCGTCCGCCGGGTGCACGCGAACCGGCTCAACGGCGTCGACGCCGAATGGCTCGACCCGCAGCAGGTCCAGGAGGTGTGCCCGATCGTCAACATCTCCCCCGACGTGCGCTACCCGGTGCTCGGCGCCACCTACCAGCCCAGGGCGGGCATCGCCAAGCACGACTACGTCGCCTGGGCCTTCGCGCGCGCCGCGGACGCCCTCGGCGTGGACCTCATCCAGCACTGCGAGGTGACCGGTCTGGAGGTGACCGACGGCCGGGTCACCGGGGTGCGGACCACGCGCGGAGACATCGCGGCGGGCAAGGTCGCCATGTGCGCGGCCGGGCACTCCTCCGTCGTTGCCGGGATGGCCGGGATCGAGCTGCCCGTCCAGAGCCACCCGCTGCAGGCGCTCGTCTCCGAACTGCTCGAGCCTGTGCACCCGACCGTCGTCATGTCCAACGCCGTACACGTCTACGTGAGCCAGGCGCACAAGGGCGAGCTCGTGATGGGCGCCGGCATCGACAGCTACAACGGCTACGGCCAGCGCGGCGCGTTCCACATCATCGAGCGGCAGATGTCCGCGGCGCTCGAACTGTTCCCCGTGTTCGCCCGCGCGCACGTGCTACGGACCTGGGGCGGGATCGTCGACGTCACCCCCGACGCCTCCCCCATCGTCGGGCTGACCCCGGTGGACCAGCTCTACCTCAACTGCGGCTGGGGCACCGGCGGGTTCAAGGCCACTCCGGGGGTCGGGTGGTGCTACGCGCACACCATCGCCCACGACGACCCGCACCCGCTCAATGCCCCCTTCAGCCTGGATCGCTTCACCACCGGCGCGCTCGTCGACGAGCACGGCGCGGCCGCGGTCGCTCACTGAGCACCGAGACAAGGAGCCCGCGACGATGATGCTCATCCCCTGCCCCTGGTGCGGCCCACGCGAGGAGGCCGAGTTCCACTACGGCGGCCAGGCCCACGTGGCCTACCCGGCCGACCCCGGCGCGCTCTCCGACTCCGAATGGGCCCGCTACCTGTTCTTCCGCGACAACCCGAAGGGCCCGTTCGCGGAGCGGTGGAACCACGCCGTCAGCTGCCGACGGTGGTTCAACGTCGTTCGTGACACGGTGACGAATGAGATTCTCGCGGTCTACGCCGCGGGCGAGCCGAGGCCGGTGCAGGCATGATCCAGGAATTCCGGGCTGTCCAGGGTGGACGGATCGACCGCGGCGAGACGCTACGCTTCCGCTTCGACGGCCACGACTACGAGGGGTACCGCGGGGACACGCTCGCCTCGGCCCTACTGGCCAACGGAGTACACCGCACGTCGACCAGCATCCGGCTCGGCCGGCCGCGCGGCATCCTGGCGGCTGGCGTCGAGGAGCCGAACGCGCTGGTACAGATCGATGCTCCGTACTCCGAACCGATGCTCCCGGCGACGACGGTGGAGCTGTTCGACGGGCTTGTCGCGCGGGGCCTGAACGGCCGGGGGCGCCTGGCCACGGAGCCCGATCCGGCCCGCTACGACGCCGTGCACACGCACTGCGACATCCTCGTCATCGGCGCCGGACCGGCCGGTCTGGCCGCCGCGGCGGTGGCCGCGTTCTCGGGTGCCCGGGTGGTGGTCATCGACGACCAGTCCGAGCCCGGCGGCAGCCTGCTGGGCACGACGGAGACGCTCGACGGCGCCCCCGCGCTGGGCTGGGTGGCGTCCGTCGCCGCCGAACTGCACGCCAACCCCGACGTGCGGGTGCTCGCCCGGACGACCGCCTTCGGCTACTACGACGACAACTACGTCATCGCGGTGGAGCGGCGCGCCAACCACCTCGGCCCGGCGGCGCCCGGCCACCTCTCCCGCGAGCGGATCTGGCGCATCCGGGCGCGCCGCGTCGTGCTCGCCACCGGCGCCCACGAGCGGTCCGTGGCGTTCACCGACAACGACCGGCCCGGTGTGATGCTCGCCGGCGCCGCCCGCACCTATCTCAACCGCTACGGCGTCCTGCCGGGGCGACGCGCGGTGTTCCTCACGACCAACGACAGCGCGTACGGCGCGGCGCTCGACCTTGCCGACGCGGGCGTCGCGATCGCGGCGATCGCCGACCTCCGCCCGCAGGTTTCTCCACTGTGGGTCGACCACTGCGCCCGTCGCGGTATCGACGTGCTCGCCGCGCACGCCGTCTCGGCGGTGGCCGGCGAGGAGCGCGTCTCGGGGGTGACGCTGCGCGGCCCGCGCGATGGGGCGTTCGACGGCGCGGGGCGCGAGTTCGACGCGGACCTGCTGCTCGTCTCCGGCGGATGGAATCCGGTGGGCGCCCTGTACAGCCAGGCCGGCGGCCGGCTCCGCTACGACGAGGAGCTCGGTTCGTTCCGGCCCGACGGCTGCCGCCAGGCGGTGGAGGTCGCCGGCGCCGCCGGGGGCGCGTACACCCTGGCGGGCTGCCTCGCGGACGGGGCCGCGGCCGGGCGGCGGGCGGTCGAGGCAGCCGGATTCTCCGCGCCCACCGGCCCGCCACTGCCGGCGGCCGGCGAACAACCGGCCTCACCGGCCGGACACATCTGGCTGCTCCCCGGTGACACCGCGACGCAGTTCGTGGACCTCCAACGCGACGTGACCGTCGCGGACATCCAGCGCGCCACCGCCGCCGGAATGCGTTCCGTGGAGCACGTCAAGCGCTACACCACCGCCGGGACCGCACACGACCAGGGCAAGACCTCGGGCGTTCTCACCAGTGGGGTTGTCGCGGAGCTACTCGGCGTGGACGTCGGCGAACTCGGCACCACCACGTTCCGGCCGCCGTACGCTCCGGTCAGCTTCGCCGCCCTCGCGGGGCGCGACCGGGGCGTGCTGCACGACCCGGTCCGCGTCACCGCCCTGCACTCGTGGCACGAGGCGAACGGGGCGCTCTTCGAGAACGTCGGTCAGTGGCAGCGGCCCTGGTACTACCCGCGCGGCGGCGAGGACATGCACGCGGCGGTCCTGCGTGAGTGCCGGGCCGCCCGCGAGGGCGTGGCCATGATGGACGCCTCCACGCTCGGCAAGATCGACGTTCAGGGACCGGACGCGGCCGTGCTGCTGGACCGGCTGTACACCAACATGATGAGCACCCTGAAGGTCGGCTCCATCCGGTACGGCGTGATGTGCCGCCCGGACGGGATGGTCTTCGACGACGGCACGGTCATCCGGCTCGCCGACGACCGTTTCCTGGTCACCACGACGACCGGCAACGCCGCCGCCGTCCTGGACTGGATGGAGGAATGGCTGCAGACCGAATGGCCGGACCTGCGGGTGCACTGCACGTCGGTCACCGAGCAGTGGGCGACCGTCGCGCTGGTCGGGCCCCGCTCCCGCGATGTGCTCGCGACGCTGGCACCCGATCTCGCCGTCGACGCCGCGAGCTTCCCGTTCATGACCTGGCGCGACGCTGAGCTCACCAGTATTTCGACGCTCACCAGTATTTCGACGCCGGCCAGTGTTCCGACGCTCGCCGGGATCGCCGCCCGGGTGTGCCGGATCAGCTTCTCCGGCGAGCTGGCCTATGAGCTGAACGTGAGCTGGTGGGACGCGCTCACGCTCTGGGAGTCGCTACTGGACGCGGGCGCATCGTTCGGGATCACTCCGTACGGGACGGAGACGATGCACGTGCTCCGCGCCGAGAAGGGGTACCCGATCATCGGGCAGGACACCGACGGCACGGTCACGCCGCAGGATCTCGGCATGGACTGGGTGGTGTCGAAGAAGAAGGCCGATTTCATCGGCAAGCGCTCCTTCGCCCGCGCCGACACGAGCCGGCCCGACCGCAAGCACCTGGTCGGACTCCTTCCCGACGATGGCCGGACGCTGCTGCCCGAGGGCGCCCACCTGGTGGAGTGCGAGACGCTGCCGCAGCCGCCGGTGCCGACCCTCGGCCACGTGACCTCCAGCTACCACAGCGTGGCGCTGGGGCGCCCGTTCGCGCTCGCGCTTATCAGCGGCGGCCGGGATCGGATCGGGCAGCGCGTCTACGCACCGCTCGGGGACGACCTCCTGCCGGTGACGGTCACGCATTCCGTTCTGTACGACCCGGAGGGAGCACGGCGAGATGGCTGAGCACGTGACGCGACGCAGTCCGTTGGGCCACAGCGGCGACCGTCTCGCCGAGGTCGCCCACGCGACCGGCGGAGCGGTCTCGCTCTCCGAGGTCCCGTTCCTGGCGCAGATCAACCTTCGGCTCGATTCCAAGGGCCCGGCCGCGGACGCGGTCGCCGCCGAACTCGGCATGCCGCTGCCGACCGGGGCGGAAGCGAGCGCCAGTTCGGGACCGCTGACGGCTCTCTGGCTCGGCCCCGACGAGTGGCTGGTTCTCGGCCCGGCCGGCACCGAAGGCGCGCTGGAGTCGCGGCTGCGGTCCGCGGTCGGCGACGAGCACGCCTCCGTGGTCGACGTCTCCGCACAGCGCACGACCCTGCGCGTCGCCGGCCCGCGGACCCGGGACCTGCTCGCTCTCGGCTGCGCGCTCGATCTGCATCCGCGCTCGTTCGGCACGGGCAACTGCGCGCAGACGACGCTCGCGAAAGCACAGGTCGTACTGGTCGGGCGCGAGCCGGACGACGGCGAGGGGTCGGCGTTCTGGATACTTGTGCGGGCGTCCTTCGCGACGTATCTGGTGGAGTGGCTGATCGACGCGAGCGTGGAATTCTCCACCGCCGGATGAGTCTTCCCGCTCGACCGGCGGTGACATCCGCCGGTCGCCGTCCGTGACGCGTGGCGGCGGCCACCCGGGTTTCCCTCAGGTCATTCCTTCTCGTGGGCGGCGAGGGTGGCGGCCAGGGCGGCCGTGATGTTGGCTTCGGCGGTCGCTTTGTCGACGCCGAGGCCGGCGAGCACGCCCGTGCCGTCTTCGAGTTCCAGTAGCGCGAGCAGGATGTGCTCGGTCCCGACGTAGTTGTGCCCCATCCGCAGGGCCTCGCGGAACGTGAGTTCCAGCGCCTTCTTCGCCTGTGAATCGAACGGGATGAGGGCGGGCACCTGGTCGGTTGCCGGCGGCAGGGTCGCGGTTGCGGTCTGCCGGACGGTGTCCAGCGACACGCCTTGCGCGACGATCGCCCGGGCGGCCAGCCCGTCCGGCTCGGTCAGCAGCCCCAGCACGAGGTGGTTGAGGCGGATCTCGGCGTTGCGGGCGGTACGGGCTTCGTTCTGCGCCGCCACCACGACGCTCCTCGCCCGCGGCGTGAAACGGCTGAATCCCTGGCTGGGATCGAGATCCGAGGGTTCGCCGGGGTCCTTCGGAACGAACCGCTTCTGAGCTGCCTGCTTGGTGACCCCCATGCTCCTGCCGATCTCCGTCCAGGACGCCCCCGAGCGTCGTGCCTGGTCGACGAAGTGGCCGATGAGGTGGTCAGCCACGTCGCCCAGGTGATCGGCGGCGATGACCGCGTTGGAGAGCTGGTCGAGAGCGTCGGAGTGCGCCTTTTTGATGCCTTCGATCAGATCGTCGAGCCGGACCGGATTCGTCATGCGCATTGGATTCGTCATACGTCAACCCTAGGTTGACGGGCTCTTTTCGTCAACCTAGGGTTGACGATGCCGGGCTACGTGCCCAACCGCTGCCGCGCGAGGAACGTGGGCACGACCATCCGCCACGCTTCCGTGACCAGCTCCGTCATGTACCCGTCGTCGAGCCGCGCGAGATGACAGCACACCCAGTGGAAGCGCAGGTCGGACGTGCCGGGCAGAAAGAAAAGGTCTGGCTCGCCGCCGATGAGCGCGTCACGATCCTCTTTCGGGTAGCCGAAGCCCATCGTCGTCTCGTCGCGGGAGAACGCCACGTAGACGATGGCACCGACCCGGAACTTCACACGGTCACGGATCAGGTGCTCGCTGCTTCGCGGCAGTGTCCGTGCGAGCGACCGCACGTCGGCGACGGTGACCACGCTCCGACGGTAGCGGCCGGGACGCAAACCGGGCGACCCCGCTGGTCCGCGCAGGGCGACCCGACGTTGTGGGCTTGATCCTCTTTCGTGCGTTCTCTGGTGGCGATGAGCCTTGCGCGCGTCACCGTGGCCTTGCAGTGTCTACTCCGTGACAGACATCGACGGCCTACTCGCGGCTTACGACGAGCAGATGCGGAAACCGCCGCGCATTCCTCCAACTGGCGTGAGGTACGAGCAGGATGGGCCGCTTCTGCGAATCGTCCGCACGTTCCGCGGCTTGGTAACAGGGCCGCGCGACCTCGGGGTAGGCGGTGATGAGCTGGACCAGCTGATCGTCCGGCAGCGTGATTACTTCGCCGCGCGCGGCGAGGCGGTGGAGTGGAAGACGCGCGGACACGACCGGCCGGCCGATCTCACCGACCGCCTGCGCGCCGCGGGCTTCGTTCCGGAGAAGCAGGAGACCGTACTCATTGGTCTTGCGAAGGAAGTGGCCACACCACCGGTCCTGCCGGGCGGCGTCGCCCTCCGTCAGGTCACCGCGGACGCCGACATGCACCGCATCGCCGCCATGCAATCCGCCGTCTGGGGGCAGGACTTCAGCTGGCTCGGTGATGACCTGATCGGGCGGGTGTCAGCCGCCCCGGACGCGATCGCCGTCATGGTGGCCGAGGCCGACGGTGAGGTGGTCTGCGCGGCCTGGCTGGTCTTCTATCCGGGAACCGAGTTCGCCGCTCTGTGGGGCGGATCGACCCTGCCGGCATGGCAGGGCCGGGGGATCTACCGCTCGCTGGTGGCCGCCCGGGCTGAACTCGCCACCGCGCGCGGAGCGAAGTTTCTCCAGGTGGACGCCTCCGACGACAGCGCCCCGATTCTGCGCCGGTTGGGCTTTCGCGCCGTGACCACGACCACGCCCTACGTGTGGTCGCCATCGCATCGATGAGGTGGACGGATCGGGCGCGGCACCGCGCGGTGAGGTGCGGGGTCAGCCGTACATCAGCGATCCCGGCGTCGTGAGCGTCTCACCGTCGCGCCACGTCTTCAGGCCGGAGAGGACCGCCGGCCAGCCGCCGTAGAGTTCGTTGCTCACGCCCTCGCGCACTTCGTCGTGGGTCACGGTCAGGCGGCAGGAGTCGTCGACGGGCTCTGACGAGGTCACGTTCGCCGCCGAAAGGACCCGCAGTGACCACCGAACGCATCGGCCCGCCCCTGATCGCAGGTGAGCGCGAGATGTTGCGCGCCTTCCTCGACTACCACCGCGCGACGCTCGCGATGAAATGCGACGGCCTCTCCGACGAGGAGCTACGCCGTCAGTCCATGCCGCCGTCGACGCTGTCACTGCTCGGTCTCGTACGGCACATGGCCGAGGTGGAGCGCACGTGGTTCCGCCTCGTGATCAACGCGGAGGAGATCCCGCTCGTCTGGTCGGACACGGGCGACTACCAGGTGGCGTACGACGCGAGTGCGGCCAGCCGCTCGGAGGCGTTCGAGGCCTGGCAGGCGGAGGTCGAACACTCACGCCGGATCGAGGCGGAGGCCGAGTCGCTCGACGTGACGGGCCACCAGCGCAAGTGGGGCAAGGACGTGTCGCTGCGGCTGGTCATGCTGCACCTGATCCACGAGTACGCCCGGCACAACGGGCACGCCGACTTCCTGCGCGAGGGAATCGACGGAACGGTCGGAGCCTGAAACACAACAGGGGTCTGCGACCGGAGTGACGGGACGGACACCAGCAACGGCTGGAGGAGGCACGATGACCGGCTACGTCCTGGTCCACGGCGCCTGGCATGGCGGCTGGTGCTGGCAGCGTGTGGCCGACCGGCTGCGCGAGGCCGGCCATCGCGTGTTCACTCCCACGCTGACCGGGCTCGGAGAACGCGCCCAGTGCACCGTGATGACATCCGTACGACTCTGGCGGCGCCGGTCTGCCGGCAGCCGTGCCGTGGCTCGTGACGGAGCTGGAGCGCGGCGGGTGGGGGCCTGCCCGCATCCTGCTCGACCGTCTCGACGAGAACATCGACGTTCACCGCTGAACCGACGCGCGGCATGACCTCGTCGAGAGAAGGGTCACGCCGGCCACCTGCGGCGTAGCCGCGCGGCGTTCTGGGTAAGGACGTTGCCGTGTTGGGTTCAGGAGTAGTCATCAGCGACCGTTACCGGCTGGAGGACCATCTCGCGACGGGCGGCATGGGCCAGGTCTGGCGTGCCACCGACCTCGCGCTCGGCCGGACCGTGGCGGTGAAGGTGCTGCTCCCCTCCCTGCTCGCCGACCCGGATTTCGCCGTCCGGTTCCGCGCCGAGGCACGGATGATGGCCGCCCTGCGCCATCCCGGCGTGGTCGACGTCTACGACTGCGGCGAGGACGACCTGCCCGACGGCGGTCATGTGCTGTACCTCGTGATGGAGTACGTGGCGGGCGAGCCGCTCTCCCACCGGATCGCGGCGGCCGAGCGGCTCGGCGTCCGGGAGACCATGTCCGTCGTGGCCCAGGCGGCGCGGGCGCTGCACGCCGCGCACGGCAGCGGCATCGTGCATCGCGACGTCAAACCGAGCAACCTGTTGGTGCAGCCGGACGGCACGGTGAAGCTGGTCGACTTCGGGGTCGCGCGCTCCGCGGCGGTGACCAGTGTGACCGGGACCAACGCGATCGTCGGCACCGCGCTCTACATGGCCCCCGAGCAGGCCCGCGGCCGCCCGGTCTCCGCCGCCACCGACATTTACGCGCTCGGCGCGGTCGCCTACCACTGCCTCTCCGGTCATCCGCCGTTCGCCGGCGACAACCCACTCGAGGTCGCGGTCCGGCACCTGCACGACGCGCCGCCGCCGCTCCCTGCCGACCTGCCGGCGCCGGTCGTGGCGCTCGTTGAGCGGGCACTGGCGAAGGAATCCGCCGACCGTTATCCGGGCGCGGACGCACTCGCCGATGACGCGCGCGCCATCCTCGCCGGGCGACCGGTCGCACCGGCCACGGTCGCCGCCGCAGCCGCCGGGGTAGCGGGCGCGGGACTAGCGGGCGCCGGGGTAGCGGGCGCGGGAGCGACGCTCGCCGTCCCCGGCGCTGCCGCCGTGGACCTCCCGACGCGCGCGGCGAGCGCGGTCGACGTACCGGCCGCCGTAGCGCCGTCCGGCGGGGCCTCGTCCCCGCGGCGCCGTGGTCGCCGAGCCGCCATGGCCGTGGCGGCGACCGCGCTGCTGGGCCTGGCCGGGCTGACCGCCGTACTCGGGTTCACTCCGGACGCCGGGGCGCCCTCCCGGCAGAGACCCGCGCCGCCGCCGGGGTCGAGCGCCCCGACGGCGAAGGAGGTGCGCCTGCCGGGCGGCGATGCCCCCGTGACGCCCACCCGGCGCTCGGGGTCCAGTCCCGACCCCACGACGTCACCCGACGCCTCCCCCGGCGGCGAGCCCGCCAACCCCGGGGACGCCGGGCCCACCACCCAACCGACGTCCGGCCCCGTCCCGACGCCGGACGCCCCCGGACCCACCCAGACCGCCGCCCCGCAGCCCACCCGCACCCCGAACAACCCGCCGCCGACGCCCACCGCACAGGTGGAGCCGGTGCGGACGACCACCTCGAGCGCTCCGCCCCCCGCGGCGGTCGCCGGCCGCTGACCCAGGGCCCGTCCCACCCCGTCCGGCGTGCGTAAACGCCGCGATTGCGGGAAACCCGCGCCGTGTCGACACACCCAGACGCGACGCGAGAGGTGGGGCGGATGACGACCGCGCAGAAGCAGGACGTGGTGGAACTCCTGCTTGATCAGCACAACCAGATCAAGCAGCTCTTCAGCCGGGTGGGCAGTGAGCCGCAGGGCCCGCAGAAGCGCGAGCTGTTCGAGGATCTTGTCCGTCTCCTCGCCGTGCACGAAAGCGCCGAGGAGGAGGTCGTACACCCGATCGCCAAACGCAAGATCGAATCGGGTGAGCAGGTGGTGCAGAACCGCCGCAAGGAGGAGGACCAGGCCAAACGCGAGCTGGCGGAGCTCTACGACATGGGCGTCGACCACCCGGAGTTCAACACGAAACTCGCGAAGCTCAGCAACGCGGTGCTGCAGCACGCCAACCGGGAAGAGACCGAGGAGTTCCAGTCCCTTCGCCAGAACCTGTCCCAGGAACAACTCACCCGCATGGCCGGCGCGGTCCGCGCCGCCGAGAAGACCGCTCCCACCCGCCCGCACCCGAACAGCGGCGAATCCGCACCCGCGAACATGCTGACCGGCCCGCCGCTGGCGATCTTCGACCGCGCCCGCGACGCCGTGCGGGACTGGCGCGAGAAGCAGGGCGACCGCTGAGCCGAATGTCGGGCGCCTGTGTCGCCCGGCTCATGAACGCAGCCCCTCGACGTCACGAGGAGGTCGCCGGCGACGAGCGACCGCCACCGTCGGATTGCAGGTGAGGACAGATGGGTCGGAAAAACACGATGGGCGTCCGGTCGGTGACGGACACCCTGGGCATCGAACGGGAAAGCCAGGATCGCGGATCGGAAGGGATGGCGCGTTTCCTGGGCTGGTTCAGTCTGGGTCTCGGCGCGGCCGCGCTCGCCGCGCGGCCGAGGATCAGCCGGCTCTGCGGCGTCGACGACTCCCCGACCGCGCAGGCCGTGCTGCAGGCCGCCGGTGTGCGAGAGTTGGGCCACGCCGCCGTGCTGCTTATCCCGCGACGCGCGGGGTGGGGCGCCTGGACGCGGGTCGCCGGCGACATGATCGATCTCGCCACGTGCCGTCAGGGGATGCAACGCCGGCGCGGCGACCGGCGACGACGCCTCATGTACACGACGTGGGCGGTCGCCGGGATCACCGCCGTCGACCTCTACACCGCGGTACGGGCTACCCGGGGCCGCCGGATGAAGGACGGCAACCGGGTACACGCCTCGGTGACGGTCAACCGGCGCGCCGACGAGGTCTACCGGTTCTGGCACGACTTCGAGAACCTGCCGCGCTTCATGTACCACCTGCAGTCGGTGCGGATGACCGGTGACCGGCGGTCGCACTGGACGGCGAAGGCGCCGGCTGGCAGGAGCGTCGAGTGGGACGCGGAGGTCGTCGACGACCGCCCCAACGAGCTCATCAGTTGGCGCTCGATCGAGGGCTCGAGGGTGCCCAACTCCGGCTGCGTGCGCTTCATGCCGGCCGCGGGTGGGCGCGGCACGGAGGTGCGGGTCGAACTCGGGTATTCGGTGCCGGGCCGCATGTTCGGCGCGAAGGTCGCCAAGGTCTTCGGCGAACACCCGCAGCAGCAGGTCTGCGACGACCTACGGCGGTTCAAGCAGGTGATCGAGACGGGCGAGATCGCGCAGTCCGACGGCAGCCCGCACGGCACGAGCCTCAAACAACAGGTGAAGCAGCGTCCGGCGCAGCCGCTGGCGATGCCACGGGCCGGTTGACAGGGAAGGGAATCGATGAAAGCCAACTGCTGGATCGCTCCGAACAACGTCGCGGTCGAAGAGGTCCCCGATCCGCAGATCCTCAACGCCCGTGACGCCATCGTGCGGATCACCTCGTCGGCGATCTGCGGCTCGGACCTGCATCTGCTCCAGGGATACATCCCGGCGATGAGGAAGGGCGACGTGCTCGGCCACGAGTTCATGGGTGAGGTCGTCGAGCTCGGGCACGGCGTACAGGATGGTCTGCGCATCGGCGACCGGGTGGTCGTGCCCTTCCCGATCGCCTGCGGCAACTGCAATTCCTGCGAACGCGGACTCTACTCCCTCTGCGAGAACTCCAACCCGAACGCGGCGATCGCCGAACTGGCGATGGGGCACTCCCCCGCCGGCATCTTCGGCTATTCACACCTGATGGGCGGCTACGCGGGCGGACAGGCGCAGTACGCGCGGGTGCCCTTCGCCGATGTCGGCGCCCTCAAGATCGAGGATGATCTGCCGGACGAGAAGGTGCTGTTCCTGTCGGACGTACTGCCGACCGGCTACATGGCCGCCGAGATGTGCGACATCACGCGCGGCGACATCGTCGCCGTCTGGGGCGCGGGGCCCGTCGGCCAGTTCGCCGCCGCCAGCGCCTACCTGCTCGGCGCGGAGCGGGTCATCGTCATCGACCGGTTCGCGTACCGCCTGCGGATGGCGCGGGAGAAGACGGGCGCGGAGACCATCAACTACGAGGAAACCGACGTCATGGACGCGCTGCGGGAGATGACGGCCGGACGCGGACCGGACGCCTGCATCGACGCGGTCGGCATGGAGGCGCACCACGCCTCGCCGGCGCTGCACGCGTACGACAAGGGCAAGCAGGCGGTGAAGTCGGAGACGGACCGGCCACACGCGCTGCGCGAAGCGGTGCTGAGCTGCCGCAACGGCGGCACGATCTCGGCGATCGGCGCGTACGGCGGCTTCATCGACAAGTTTCCGATGGGCTCGTTCATGAACCGCTCGCTGACGATGCGGTCGGGGCAGTGCCACGTGCAGCGTTACATGCGGCCGCTGCTGGAACGGATCCGCAAGGGCGAGATCGACCCGAGCTTCATCATCACCCACACCATGCGGCTCGACGACACTCCGCACGGCTACGACATCTTCAAGAACAAGCAGGAGGACTGTGTGAAGGTCGTGCTGAAGCCGTAGCAGGTCACCGGAAAGGTTCCCGCCGTGGCGGCCGGGTAGGGTGCGCGGGGCGACGGACCGCGCAGACCGGTGGGGTATCCGTTGCAGGGCGAGGAGGACGACCATGGCCCCGACCGTCACCGAGGACGGCACCAGCTTCGCGGACCTGGCGCTCCGCCCCGAGCTGCTGCACGCCCTCACCGCGATGGGTTACGAGGAGCCGACACCGATCCAGCGCGAGGCGATCCCCCCGCTGTTGGCCGGCCGGGATCTGCTCGGGCAGGCGGCGACCGGCACCGGCAAGACGGCGGCTTTCGCCCTGCCGGTGCTGCAACGGATGACCCGCGACGGCGAGCCCAGCGCGCCGATGGCGCTCGTGCTCGTCCCCACCCGGGAGCTCGCGATGCAGGTCTCCGAGGCGATGCACCGCTACGGGCGTGACCTCGGCGCGCGGGTCGTGCCGATCTACGGCGGTCAACCGATCGGGCGGCAGCTCCGGGAGCTGGAACGCGGCGTCGACGTGGTGGTGGCGACGCCGGGCCGGGCGCTGGACCACATCGGCCGGCGGACGCTCCGGCTGGACACCCTCAAGATGGTGGTGCTCGACGAGGCGGACGAGATGCTCGACATGGGCTTCGCCGACGATATCGAGGCGATCCTTCAGGAGACTCCGGCGGATCGGCAGACCGTGCTCTTCTCGGCGACGCTGCCGCCGCGCATCGACGCCATCGCCCGCCGCCACCTCCGGGACTCCGTCCAGATCAAGATCGCCCGCGAGGCGGCGCCGGCCGGCGAGGCGCCGCGGGTGCGGCAGACCTCGTACCTCGTGCCCCGCGCGCACAAGCCGGCGGCGCTCAGCCGGGTGCTGGATATCGAGGCGCCGACGGCGGCGATCGTGTTCTGCCGCACGCGGGAGGAGGTGGATCACCTGACCGAAGTCCTCAACGGGCGCGGCTACCGAGCGGGCGCCCTGCACGGCGGCATGACCCAGGAGCAGCGGGACCGGGTGATGGGGCGGCTGCGGCAAGGCACCAACGATCTCCTCATCGCCACCGACGTGGCCGCGCGCGGCCTCGACATCGAGCAGCTCACCCACGTCATCAACTATGAGGTTCCCTCCTCGCCGGAGTCGTACGTGCACCGCATCGGCCGGGTCGGACGGGCCGGCCGCGAGGGGGTGGCGATCACGCTGGTCGAGCCGCGCGAGCACCGCATGCTCAAGACGGTGGAGCGGGTGACCCGGCAGCGCATCGCGATCGAGAAGGTGCCGACAGTGGCCGACCTGCGCGCGCACCGGCTGGAACTGACCCGCGCCGCGCTGCACGAGAGCCTGCTCGAGGACGATCTGGAGCGTTTTCGCGTGGTGGTGGAGACGCTCACCGACGAGTTCGACCTGATGGAGGTGGCGCTCGCCGCGGTGAAGCTGGCGCACGAGGCGTCCGGGCCGGGCGGCGTCACCGAGGAGGAGATCCCCGAGGCCACGATCCGGCCCGGGCGCGAAGGCGGCGAGCGCCGTCCCGGGGGGCGCGAAGGCGGCGAACGTCGTCCCGGGGGGCGCGACGGGCGGCGGGGACGGGCCCCGGCGGGCGGGATGACCCGCCTCTTCGTGAGCGCCGGCCGCAGCTCCGGGATCCGCCCGCAGGACCTGGTGGGCGCGATCGCCGGTGAGTCGAAGCTCAGCGGCGGGGACGTCGGCGCGATCGAGATCACCGATCGGTTCTCCCTTGTCGAGGTTCCCGAATCGGCGGCCCAGGACGTGATCGGGTCGCTGAGGAACGCCACGATCAAGGGGAAGCGGGTGACGATCCGCCGCGAACGCCCGGAGAGCCGGTAACCGTACGGTCGGGACCCGGCGTGGGCCCCGACCGTACGGCTCGGGTCAGAAGCCGAGCGCTCCCCGTCCGCCGACGATCGGGATCCGCAGTTCGCTCATGCTCGGTGTGACGGTCAACCGGGTGCCGCCGAGCGGCAGCAGCGTGTATTCCTGGTCGCTGGAGAAGACGACCACGCCGATGCGGTGTCCCGCCGCGAAGACGTAGTCCTTCGGCTCCAGGGTCCAGCGGTAGTCGTGCGCCCTGCCCTGCGTCACCGGCCGGGTGTGCGCGGCGCCCGGACGGTTCTGCGGATCCATCCAGCCGCGCGTCACCACGACCGGCGGGGTGGTGGAGCCGGGCGCCCCGTAGTCGACGAGGTAGACGGTGAGGTTGGCGTCGGCGCGGTTGTCGATGGACATCCGCAACCGCATCTCGGGCCGTCCGGAGAGGCGTACGTCGCCGGGCAGCGACGGTGAGTGGTAGACGAGACGGTTGGGGCTGGCCATGTCCGCCGCGGCGATCAGGTCCGCCGGGGCGATGGTCCGCCCCTCGTCGACGAAGCTCTGGGTGACCCGGCTGGGCAGGCTCCAGCCGGGAGTGAGGCTGCCGGGTTCGGTCGCGCTGGACGCCGACAACCGCAGCGACACGTCACGCGCGCCGGGGTCGGGCCAGTTCGCGTACGTGGTGTAGGCCCGGTCCTCCCGCTGCACGACGGCGGTCGGCTCGTCCATGATCCCGTTCTTGACGTTCCAGAGCCAGTAGTCGAACCACCGGTTCTCGGTCTGCCGGTAGGTCCACGCCTGGCCGCCGGGGAGCGTCACCGTCGCCTGGCTGCCGGGGCCACCGTGACCGCCCTGGTGCAGCCAGATCTTGCGCGGGACGTCGTAGCGGGCGAGCTGGTCCCACCAGCCGGCGAAGTTCTCCGGCTTGACGTTCCAGTCGTTGAGCCCGTGCACGACGAAGACGCTGGCCCGGACGTGGCGGACGTCGTCGCGGTAGTCCCGCTCGCGCCAGAACCGCGTGTAGTCACCGGTGACCCGGTCCTGCTCCCGGGTGATCGCGGCGATCTCGTCGGCGCAGCGCCCCTCGGCGCGCGCCCGGCCCGCCGTGAACTTGGCCAGGATGTCGGCGTCCTCGCCCTGGTACGTGCCGGGGGCGACGACCAGGCCGTTGGCCCGGTAGTAGTCGTACCAGCTGCTGATCGCCGAGACCGGGATGATGGTCTTCAGGCCCTGGACGCCGGTGGTCGCCACCATGTTGGGCAGCGTCCCGTTGTACGACACGCCCGTCATGCCGACCGTGCCGGTGCTCCAGCCCGCGCTGATCGGCTGACCGGCGGCGTTGAAGCCCTTCGCCCGGCCGCCGAGCCAGTCGATGATCGCCTTGGTGCCGAGAGTCTCGGCCATGTCGCCACTGGTGGGGCAGCCGTCCGAGTCGCCGGTGCCGACGCTCTGCCCGAGTACGACGGCGTACCCGCGCGGCACGTAGTAGTCGTCGAGCGAGCCGGGCAGGTTGGCCTTCGCGCGCTGGATGGCCACGTCGGCCGACCGGGCGCCCAGCCGGGGACCGGCGGTGTTCTGCGGCAGGTCGTCGACGAGCACGCTCGGGTACGGCACGTCGCCCCAGACGTCCTTGCGGTAAGGGCTGTGCTCGAAGATGACCGGCACCTTGAAGCCCTGCGTGCCGCTCTCCCGCGGCCGGGAGATGTCGGCGACCACGCGGTCGCGCCGACCGTCGTGATCGGTGTCCAACGGCGTCTCCACCCAGACGCGTTCCTCGATCGCGTCGGCGAACGAGAAGACCGGCTGGGTCATCCCGTCCCGAATCACGATGCCCGGTGGGTCGGCGGTCGCGGCCGACGCCGGCAGTGCGGGCGCGACCAGGAGCGCGGCGCCGGTGAACGCCGCCGTGAAGAACGCCATGCGACGCGGTCGGCGCATGGGTACCTCCCTTCGATTCGGGCGCCGCCACGGGCGCGGGCAGGTCCTGCCCGCTCGTGCGCGCGACGTGCCGGGGCTGCGCGCCGCCGGGTGACCGGAGGGCGCGCAGTCGTGCATGCCCGTCGATCGTTGGGAACGGAGAGCGATTTGGCAAGAGGCGCGGGGTCACCCGGACCGGTCATCCTGGCCCGGGTGCGTCGACCGGTCGGACGGGTTCGCGCGCAACGCGGCCATCCGGACCAGCACCCACCGGTGCCGCTCGTCGGCCCCGTCCCAGCGCATCTGTACGCCGAGCAGCGCCACCCACTCCAGGCCCGGGATCGCGATCTCGTGTGGCACATGGGTGACCAGTATCCGCAGTGGACCGACGCCGTACAGGTAGTCGCGCTCGCAAATGCGCCGCTGCTCGCCGTCCTCATGCTCGGCAGCCTCGGGTTCGCGCATCCTCATCGCTGGGATGCCGCGAGCATGCTGGTCTGTCGGGTTGGCCTTCATCCACCCGCGCGCTGCGGAGCTCGTGCTCGTCATGGCCGTCGAGCTTGGGCTGATCACCTGCATCGGCGTGTTCAACCCGGTGTTCGCCACCTACGGCTCGACCAGACCCCGGCGCATCGAGTCGCCCGGACCCTGTCCGCGTCGTCGGTCACCAGCAAAGCCACCATCGCGGCAGACGGCGGGCCACCTCGTCCGGGGAGGGCATGCGGGCGACGCATGCCGACGGAGCTACGCCCGCGTCTCGGCCCGGGTCTGTGGGGCTACTCGAATCGCGACGGGTCTCCGGCCCCTCGACGCAATATCTCGGGCTCGGGTTGCGACAGGTCGACGACGGTCGTCGGCTCCGTTCCACAGTCGCCAGCATCGACCACCGCGTCGAGGACCTGGTCCAGTCGCTCCTTGATTTCCCACCCCTGGCTCATCGGCTCGTCCTGGCCGGGCAGGAGCAAGGTGCTCGACAGCAACGGCTCGCCGAGTTCGGCCAGCAGCGCCTGGGCGACCGTGTGCTTGGGGACGCGTACCCCGACGGTGCGTTTTTTGGGATGCAGCAGCCGGCGCGGCACCTCTCGGGTAGCCGGCAGGATGAACGTGTAGCTGCCCGGGGTGCACGCCTTGACCAATCGGAACACCGAGTTGCTGATCTGGACGAACTGGCCGAGTTGGGCGAAGTCCCGGCATACCAGTGTGAAGTGGTGCTGCTCGTCGAGGCGGCGGATCTCCCGGATCCGATCCAACCCCGCCCGGTTGCCCAGCTGGCACCCGAAGGCGAAGCACGAATCCGTGGGGTAGGCGATGAGCCCGCCCCCACGGATCAGGTCGACGACCTGCCCCAGCAAACGCGGCTGCGGGTTGTCCGGATGCACGTCGTAATACCTCGCCATACGCCCCAGCCTATGGTCTGGCCATGAGGCGGCCGCCGCCGCTTCCCCGACGGCACGAGATGGCAACGACGGGTCTGGGATGTGATCCGCGAACCTGCGCCTTTACCAACGCCCGACCAGCGGCAGATTCGGATGAGCCCTGGGGGCCCGCAGCCCCACGCCCGCTCAGCAATCAAACACCGACCAGCAGATGTCGTTCCGCAACCGTTGGTCGTCGAGCACGAGCTCGCGAATCGCCTCCGGGAGTTGGTCACGCTGCCATCGGCACTCGAGTCGCCCTGCGGCATCGCTCTCGCCTTCCGGCGCGGCAGCACGTGCGGCCTTGATCGCATAGGCGGCCGCTCCGAGCTCGTGCGCGGCGACGTGTGCGACGGCCCCCGCCTGGCCAGCAGCGTACGCGGCATGCCGTGCTGCCCCACGCAGGTCTCTGGCCGCGCCCATCGCATGACCGCCCGCCGCGCGAGCCTGCATCATCTTGACCTCACCACGCACCCAGGCGCGGGCGTGCTCGATCGCTTCACGTGGTCGTGGGTCCTCAGGCTGAACCGACTCGAACAGGTGAAGGACGTGCTCCGCGCACGACGCCGCCCAAAGAGCGAGGAGATGATGATCCGAATCAGTAAGGGTCCCACCGCGACGAAGCGTGATGAAGCGAAGGTCCCGAACCTTCGGGAGGATCATCGTTGGCCGCTCCTTTCTACGGGGGGCCGGATCTTCGCCGGTAGCGTCGTTCGAGCACCAGAACGCGCCTTCGGGCGTCGTCCCCTCACCCGGGATCCCCTCACACATCCTGTACTCGGCAAGACCGCGTGTCGAGCGCCACCGCAGGTCAGCCACGAATTGTGACGCCCGATCGGCGGCAGATGCGGATGCGATTCGAGGCGGTCGCCGGTGCGGCTACCGGCTTACGACAGGGTCAGCCAGCAGCGAAGTCCGCGGTCGCATCCGGCGGAGGTGAATTCGGAAAGGAGTTCTTCCATATGCTCGGTGGCGTGAACGGTGCCTCGCTCCCCGCCAACCCTGGCGTCCTGCGGAACGGCGAGCGCTCGGCGGGATGCACGGATGAGTTGTTTGGATGGCGTGACCCGCAGCGTGCCCGGTCGACGGACGCCGCCCCTTCGCAAATGGGTGGCGTGAGCGCAGGGAGGCGAGCAGGCTCGTGCGGGTGACGAGCAGCGACCTGTGGGACGAGGACACCGCGGAGCGGTACGACGACATCTCGGCCGAGATGTTTGCACCCCAAGTGCTCGACCCCGCCGTGGACTTCCTCGCACGGCTGGCGGGTTCCGGCCCCGCGCTGGAGCTCGCGGTCGGCACGGGTCGGGTGGCGATCCCGCTCGCCGCCCGAGGCATCTCCGTAACCGGGATCGAGCTGTCGCAGCCGATGGTCAACCGGCTGCGGCGCAAGGTGCCCGCGGAGCAGTTGCCGGTCGTCATCGGTGACATGGCCACGACCACCGTCCCCGGCCAGTTCTCGCTCGTGTACGTCGTCTGGAACAGCATCGGCAATCTGTGCACGCAGGACGAGCAGGTGCAGTGCTTCCGCAACGCTGCCCGGCACCTGTCGCCGGGTGGTCGCTTCGTCGTCGAGCTGTGGGTGCCGGGCATCCGGCGGTTCCCCCCGGGGCAGTCGGCAGTGCCGTTCGAAGTGACCGACCGGCACGTCGGCTTCGACACCTACGACATGGTCACGCAGCAGGGAACCTCTCACCACTACCGGCGGCTGGACGACGGGAGCACGCGCTACGGCTACAGCAACTTCCGCTACATCTGGCCGGCGGAGTGCGACCTCATGGCGCGGCTGGCCGGCTTGACACTGGAGCAGCGTGTGGCGGACTGGGGCGCGGCGCCCTTCACGTCCGACAGCGAGAGCCACGTGTCGGTCTGGCGCAAGCCACTCGGCGCCTCTGATGAGGGCTAGCCGAGCCCGAATTCGCTGCTTCTGACAGGCAGGGAGCGCGTCGATTCCTGGCCGCGCGGTGAGGAACTCGCACAAGCCGGGACAGGTGGGCGCGCGATCGGCGGCAAATGAGGATGCCCTGGCTGGCGAGGCGGGGCCGCCGTGTGCCGTGAGCCGCCTTTGTCGTATCCGTTCGATAGCCTCGCGACCCAGTCCAATATGGTCGTGGTACGGAGGCGCGCGATGGTTGACGTTTCTGACGCAGTCCTGGAGGAATTCGCGGTAGTCGTCGCGGCTGGTGTGCCGGTGCTGTTGGGCCGGCTTCCGTCCGGGCCTGCGGGCCTGTGGGGGCGGTTGGGCGCGCCGGACGGGGCGGGTCGGCATTCGCGTGGCGCTCCGCTGAGGGCCGACCTTGACCATCGGCCGCCTCGCGCCGGGGCTGTGCCGGGAGATCCGGTGGCGGTGGCCGCCCTGCGCGAGCTGGGACCATTGCCGGCCGAGCGTTTGCTCGGTGCCCTGGAGCTGACCGTCGCTGGCCTGGAGCTGCCGGATGCGCCGGACCTTTCGGCGTACCTGCCTCCGCCACCCGCCGGCGCTCTGTGCCTGTATTCCTCGACCGGTCACGACAGCGAGGCAGTGACCGCGGCGGTGCTGCTGGAACGGCTGCGCCCCGGCGTCGCTGATCTGGTTGTGTCGCTGGCCCGGCGGCTCGCGGCGCACCCGTCGGTTATCCCGCTGCTGGCGCAGACGCCCGACGCAGACGACGAATCCGCCATCGCGGCACAGCACGGGGCGGGGTACCTGTCCCTCGCCGTCGCCACCGCCTGCGCCGTCATCGACCAGGCGCACATCCCTCCGGTGGTCGACCGCGCGGTCGCCATGGTGGGCGTGGGGATCGGCGCCGCGGCGGTCTTGCTGCAGCAGGCGCCGATGCCGCCCACGTACGCCCCGGCTCTACTGGCCAAGATCCGAGCGGAGTATCTCCTGCCGCGCCAGGCGTTCGGCTCGGTCCGGGTGTCGACACATCGGTTCGCGTTGATCGAGGGACAGATTCCCGACAACGTCGACTTCGCCGGCAATGGTCTGGTCGCCGTGGTCGACAGCGGTGCCGTGATCCGCACTGGGGTCGCCGAGGGCGGCGTGCAGGTCCAGTTGACGGTGCTGACTGAGGGGCCGCCCGAGGTGGAGTCCGGCTGGGAGGAAGTCGTCGAGGTGAGCTGGCGGGCCGCCGAGGGCCGGGCGTCGGTGGTCGGCCCGGACGGCAACGGCGCGGCCCACCTGCAGGGCCAGACCCCGCCCTGGCCGGGTGACTATCGGCTGCGTGTGCACGCACGGAGCCGCGACGACGGCGACAACGACTTCGAGAGCTACCACCTGGTGGTATGGGCGGCGCCAGCCACGTCGCAAGTCGTGCACCGGCGCATGGACCGGCTGGGCCACCGCCTGCGTGGCGAGCCAGAGCCGGTGCGGCCGCCGCGGCCGGAGCACGCGTACCGCTGGATACGCCGCAGCCCGCTGTCGGTGGCGGCGACAGTCACCGTGGCAACCGGCGCGACGGTCGAGGAGGTACTGCTTGCCTTCGGCGCCGACCCGCACCGGTCCGCGACGATCCGCGACATCGAACAAAATCATGGCCCCGGCTCGCTCGATCCGTGGGTGGCCGTGCTCGACACAACAGGGGCGGTCCTGGCCGTGGAGTACAACGGCTTCGAGGGTTCACGCGCGCCGGTCGTGCGTACGGCATCGGCACGAGGACGGGCGGCGAGCATGTTCTGGAACGTCAACGCAGTAACCCGGCTGTCCTTCGCAGAACAAGGGCGACTACTCGCCTCGTTCGAACCGTGGGGCGACCTCGACGCCGACCCGGTGGTCACGGCCGCGCTCGCCGGGCTCGACTTCGCCGAACCCGGGTTCCGAACAGAAAAAGGGCTCGTCGCCGTCGAGCGGTTCACTGGCCGCGGCATCACCGCGGCGGATCTCGACCGGATCCAGGACGCCGGAACCGGCTTCCGCATCGCGCGCCGCGAATAACCCACACGCACCTACGGCGACTGCCTCGCGGGTTCGGAGACATGGACGATGTCGGGCGAGTCGTCTTCCCCTGGCCCGCGCGCGGGAATCCCGCCGCTCGCTGGCCCGGTGACAGCATCGGTAGGGATTCTCTGCGTATTCGACCCTGCCACCTGGCAAGGTCGACTGTGGTGCGCGGTCGATCACTACCAAGCCACGCTTGACCTAGTCGAAATGCTCGACTGGCTACGCGCTGTCCCCGACCGACAGAATCCGCGAGACGGAACCTGCGCAGACAGGCCGGGGTAGTCGCCATCCTGAGTGACAGGCTCTCGCGGGACCGGTCCAGGCCTGACGCGGATGCCAGCAGACGTTTACCATCTTCGATCATGATCTCTACCGTGTGGCGGCTACTCACCCGCCAGATCGATACCAGCCTGCCGCAGGACGACGCCGTGCTGGGCGAGGCGTGCACGCAGGCGCGGCACGGCTCCGACATCGGGCCGGCGCGGAAGGCTGTGGCTGCCACTCGGGGTGACTACGACCGTCGGGCGCGGTACGTCCGCGTGCTGGCCGAATCAACCGCTGGTGGGCTGGGATCCCGAGTCGACCGTACGACCGGCCGGGTCGACACCGAGGCCGCCTGGACCGACCGCTGGGCGGCGCGTTCGCCCGCCGATCCGGATGCTCAGCTCGTACGTGCTCGGTCCCTCATGGCACGAGCCTGGGAGGTACCGGCGGGGGCTGGGCCGCCACCGTCCGTCCGGGGCAGTGGGCTGAGTTCAACCGCCTGCTGCACCTGGCGGGACAGGTGAACGACCTGGCATTGCGGCTCGCACCCGAGGATCCCACGCCGTGGGTGAACCGGCTGGAGCTCATGATCGACCAGAGCGCGCCACGGGAGGATGTCGAGGAGACGTGGCGTGAGCTGACTCGGCGGGATCCCTGGCATCGGGAGGGGCACATACTCAAGCTGACCTACCACTGCAGGAAGTGGAGCGGCTCGCACGAGGCGATGTTCGGCTTCGCCCGGTCGGTCGCCGCCGCAGCGCCTGTGGGCTCGCCGCTGCACGTGCTGCCGGTGCGGGCCGCCGCCGAGTGGGCGCTGTGGGAGCAGGAACGCGGGGCCCCGGACAGCACCGCCGACGAAATCGGGCAGCGGTGGCGGCAGGACCCCCTCATGCAGTCCGAACTCGACAACGCGTTGTCTCGGTGGTTCCGCCAGCCGGCCACCCGGCACGCCGACTGGCTCAACGACGTCAACTTCTTGGCGTACGGGCTGGCGCGCACCGGCCGCGACGCCGACGCCGCGCCGGTCTTCGCGTCGATCGGCCGGTACATGACCAGCGTTCCGTGGTCCTGGTGGGACCACCTACGCGGCGATGCAGCCTTCATCCGAGCCCGCCGCCGCGCCCGCCACGCTGCCTGACCACCCACTGAGCCGGGTCTCAGAATTGCCGCGCATTAGCGGCGACAGATGCGGGCACGCCATCTCGTTCGGCAGGCGGCAGTCTGGCGTCGGCCCTATGTCACTCCAGGCCGTGCTGACTGGCGAGCAGTTCGACGGCGTCTTTGGCCTCCTTCAGGCCGACGCCGGTGGCTGCGCGGTATGCCTTGATGGCTTGGATCTTGCGACCGGCCCGCAGCTCCTGCAGTACCGCTCCGGGGGCGTCAGGTTCGGACGCTTGGATGCCGAGGTGGACCATGATCAGATCCAGCTTCTGCTCGACTGCGGCGAGTCTGCGGGCCTGCTGCTCGGTGGGGGCACGACGACCGCTGGCGAGGACCAGGAGCACGAGGACCAACGGCAGCATCACGGCGAATGGTACGAGCGACTCCATGCCGGTCATTGAACACCGGGTGCGCTCTGATGGCCGGCCGCGCCCTCGTCGGGGCCGAGCGCTGACCCGGTACGGGCATAGGTAAGCGCGATCAGCGGCAGACGTCGGCAGCCGGGGAGCGCGTGCTGGCCAGCGGGCTTGGATTCACCGTGGGTTTCGGCGCAGGAGCGACGCGGGACCGGGTCAACGCGATCGAGGTATGGCGTCCGCGCGAGCAGGACGTGGTTCGCTACCACGGCGGTGACATCTTCGGCTTGCCCGCGCTGGAGGTCGTGCAACGGCTGCGTGGCTTTGTCGAACTCGTGGCGAACGAGGACGACGACGGGTACACGCCAGACGTGTACCTCGCGTTATGGCGGCCGTTCGCAGCCGATGACGATCCCGATGAGACGCAGGGCTACTTCTTCCAGTCGGTCCGGCTGGCTCGGCCTGGCTACGACGACACGCCCGCCGAACCAGCGGCGCGGCTCGCCGCTGGTGGCGAACCCGGCTACTGATCCACCTCACCCGAACGCGACCGACGACGCCGGCACCATCCCATAGCGGATGGCTGCCGCACCTCCTGAGTCGTCGAGGTCTCCTCGGCCCAGCCGCCTCGCGTGGACGGGCCGTCGTGACGAACCTGTGGCGGTCGTCGCCGGGAGTCCTCGACAGCGGCGGCCGCCGGTTCGCTACCTCTTTGCGGCAAGCCGTTCTTCGCGGCAATTGCGGATGGGCGTCGATCATTCGGCGAGGAATGCGATCACGGTAGTGAGGTAGTCGTCTGGAATGGTCTCGTGCACCAGGTGGCCGGCCGCGATCGTCGTCAGCCGGGCGTCGGACAAACGATCGGCGAGTTCGGCGATGTGCTCCTGGGGGACCGGGCTCGTTGCTCCGCCACCGATGATCAGGGTGGGTGCCGTGATCCGGGCGACGATGTCGGCCCAGCCTGGATCCGGATCGTCGATCTCGGGCCGGACCTGCTCCACAACCCGCCAGTCGAAGGGCAGATCTCCCGCGGGACGGTCAGGTAGTCCCGGCGGTCGAGGGTGTGGGAAAGCAATGTCCTCAAGCACGAGTTTGCGGATGTGTCGCTGCCGTTCGGAGGCCACCACACAGGCAACCAGGCCGCCGAGGGAATGACCGACCAGGTCCACCGCGCCGGTGCCCAGTTGGTCGAGGATGCCGATGACGTCTTGCGCGAACAGATTCACGCTGTACGTGCCGGGCCAGTCACTGGCGCCGTGGCCTCGCAGGTCGACGGCGTACACCGTCCGCTCAGCACACAGGCCCGAGGCAATCACGTCCCAGTCGCGTGCGGTCTTTCCGGTGGCATGGAGCAGCACCGTGGGCGCCTTGTCCTTGTCGACGGCTTGCCATACCCGCAGTGAAAAGTGCAGGCCCCCGACCGCGATGTCCATCAATTCAGGCATACCCTGAGCCTCTCCAACCGTTGCCTCCGAATTCAACGACCCGACTTCATCTATCTGTCGGCATGCCAGCCGCACGCTCGTTGACCGCTCCCGACGCACCCGCTCATCGGCACATCCGGACGCAGGCACCCGCGATCCGGTTACGTTCCGTGACGACCGCTTCGCGGCAGAAGCGGATACTAGTCAGCGCGGCACCCGTCTCGTTTCGATGAGGGTGCGGGTGGAGTGGGCTACGAAGGCCCCTTGCTCGCGAATGTGGATGTCGAGTCGTTGGAGAGCCTTTCGGTAACGGTCGACAGTGAAGTCGGGGACCCACCAGACACATTTGCGAAGGACGTACACGACCGCGCCGATGTCGAAGAACGCCATCCGGCAGCGTGCGGTGCGCAGGTCCACGATGTGTAGTCCTGCAGAACGGGCTGCCGCAGCCTCACGCTCGGGATCACGGCCGCGCCGCTCCCGCGGTAGCGGGCCGAGGAACCATTCGATCAGTTCGAACGCCGAGGCCGGCCCGACGTGTTGGGCCAGGTAGGTGCCGCCGTCGGTCAACACGCGGGCGATCTCGGGCCAGTTGGGGCGCACCGGATGGCGGCTGGTCACAAGTTCGAAGCTGGCCTTGGGGAACGGTAAGGGCCGTCCCTGCTCGACGGGTACGACATCCACACCGCGGGGCGACAACAGGCGACGGGCACGCTCTACGTTTGGAGGCCATCCCTCTGTGACCACCATCCTCGGCGGTAGCCGTAGTGCTTCAGCGATGATCTCGCCGCCTCCGGTATCGATGTCGAGGGCCGAGGTGGCCTGGGCCAGACGCGCCGCGAGCAGACGCGAGTAACCCCATGGTGGCCGCTCTTCGGTCGCCCGGCCGTCGAGCCAGTCGAAGCTCCATCCAGATGCGTCCACCGAGGCAGCCTCATCGACCAGATCATTGAACGCGCGCACACCAACATCCTGTCGCCGCGGTCAATCCGATTCGAGCGCCGTGCAGGCATCCGGTCATCGGCACGACCGAGCAGCTGGCAGCGGCTTTTGCGCATTGAGGCGGATGGTGGCGGGCGGGCCGTCAGCGGCCAGTTCGCGCAGCATGCCGGGCGTGGTACTGGTCGCTGCGGCGTGCTGCTGCACTTCGATCAAGCGAGCTTCGGGCTGGGCGCAGGCCCACCGGCTCCGCTTCCCGCGCTGCGCCGCCTCGTCGCAGTGCACCGGTGCTGCCCGGCAGGGCTGGCACAAGCCTATCTTTAAAAACGACTGCTTGCGCAAATGATCATTTGCGCAAGCATGAAGCCATGCCCCCCTCGCTCGTGGCACCCGGCCCAGACCTCGACTCGGCCTTCGCTGCTCTCGGCGACCCCGTCCGTCGCGCCTTGGTAACTCGTCTCGCGCGGGGTGACGCTACGGTGGGAGAGCTCGCTAAACCGTTCGAGCTGACCCCACAGGCAATCTCCCACCACGTCGGTGTGCTGCGGCGGTGCGGCCTGGTCGAGCAGCGGCGCGAGGGCACCAGGCGCCCCTGCCGGCTGAGGGTCGATCAGCTGTCGCTGCTAGGCACGTGGATCGACGACCAGCGCCGCGCCTGGGACGACCGGCTCGACGCCCTTCAGCAGCACCTCACTGACGAAGGAGCGGTCCATTGACCGCCAGCTCAGAGCTCCGCGGCGACGAACTGATCGCTAAGCGCCACCTCCCGGCCGAACCCGAACGCGTCTGGGCCGCCTTCATCTCGCCGGCAAGCATCGCGGCGTTCTGGGGCGGTTCGCACGCCACCGTGCCCCCTGAGTCCGTGACCGTCGACCTGCGTCCCGGCGGAGAGTTCGCGCTCGACACCCGCGCGCCGGACGGCGCGACCCGCCGGCTCCGGTTCGTCTACGTAAGCGTCGCCGCACCGCACGAACTCGTGTTCGACGAGCCCACCACCGGCCTCCGCACAACCGTCAACGTCCGCCCCGCCGGAGGCGGCACGGATCTCACTGTCCACCAGCGTCGGCTTCCCCCTGAGCTCCGGACCGCCCAAGCAGCCGACGGGCTCGCCTCGATCCTCGACGCCCTCGCCGCGCACCTGCAGCATTGCGCTGCCACACTAGGACGGAGAACACCATGACGCAGAAGACCCAGCGCGACCTCGTCGCGGAGTACTTCGAAGGTTTCCGGACGAGCGACCACCAGCGAATCCTCGCGACCCTCACCGACGACGTCGAGTGGGTCATCCACGGCCACCGGACCACCCGCGGCAAGGCGGAGTTCGACGGCGAGATCGAGAATCCGGCGTTCACCGGCAGCCCCGAACTCGACGTCCAGCGCATCCACGAGGACGGCCCGGTCGTCGTCACCACCGGCGAGGGCCGCGGCGTCAGCGTCGACCACGGGCGGTTCCGGTTCGCCTTCAACGATCTGTTCACGTTCCGCGACGGGCTTATCGCCCGCGTCGATTCCTACGTCGTCCCGCTGCCCTGAGCCGGCGGGCGACCCAGCCGGAGAGCACTCAGGACACTGAGGGACTCCTGCTCGTCAGGGCCCGTCTCGCAAGCACCACCGTGGTGCAGGCCCACTCACATCTCGAAAACGCCACTTACCGCTCCTGCTATCGATGTCCTTGCACGCACTCTCATCGGGAGATCCGGTCGTCTCGGACGCGCTGTCAGCGGCAGATCCGGATGCCGAGCAGGTCAGTGCCGCTTGGAAAATATGTGCTTGGCACGGCAGACAGGCCTTCCCGGTGAGTGGTCAGTCAAGGCAGAATCTCGACGTACCCGTCGCTTCCGTGCACGCGGATCCGCTTCCCGTCGGGAATCAGCCGGGTCGCATCCACCACACTGACGACAGCCGGCAGGCCGTACTCCCGTGCGATCACTGCGCCGTGTGTCATCAATCCTCCGACCTCCGTCACCAGGCCTGTGATGGCGACGAAGAGGGGCGTCCAGCTCGGGTCCGTGTGGGCCGTGACGAGGATGTCACCCGGTTCGAGATCAGCCCGGGCCATGTCCAGGATGACGCGGGCGCGCCCTTCGATGGTCCCGGCAGAGACCGGTAGGCCGATCAAGGCGCCGGCCGGCACATCGTCGCGTCGGTACGCCCCGGCGATGACCTCGCCATCCGATGTCAGCACCCGGGGCGGCGTGAGCGCGTGGTACGACCGGAACGCGTCCTTGCGCTGCTGGATTAGCTTGTCATCCACCTGGTTCGAGCGCACGACGTCGTGGAGCTCCTGGAACGTGAGGTAGAAGACGTCCTCCTTCTCGGCGAGCACGTTAGCCTGCACGAGGCGCTCGGCCTCTTCGAGCAAGGCCTGCTTGTAGACGAAGTAGCGGCTGACGATGCCGTACTTCGGGTACTCCCGGTAGCCGATGAAGGTCCGGACCCGGTCGATCATCCGCTTGGTCTCGTCGGCCTTCTGCTCCCCGTCCGGCAGTGCCCGCAGGCGTTCGAGCACCTCCTGCGCCTTCTTCTGCGCCTCCTGCCGCCCTTGCTCGAAGCGCCGACTGGCGGCGCCCGCCTCGAAGTTCCTGACGTTGTCGAGGATCACGGGCACGAGCGTGGTGGGGCGCTCGCTCCACCGCGGCCTCGTGATGTCGATCTCGCCGACGCAGCGCATGCCGTACCGGTCGAGATAGGCCTCGATGGCGTCGCGCGCTACGGTCCCGCCCGCGAACTGCGGCAGCTCGTCCAGGAAGCCGTCGTCCTCGACGCCCTGCAGGAACGCCACTACCTCCGGATGCGGGCGGATCACGTCCGCGACGTCGAGCAACGCCAGTCCCATCTGCGACGTGACGTTGCCGGGGGCGGACAGCGTGAGGGTGTCGGCCGCGTTCTTCTCGCCCAGCCATTCCCGCAGCCGGTCGTTGAGCCACCAGGTGGCTTCCATCCCCGCCATGATCGCCTGCATGCTCAATGGATCACTGAGGACCCGCTTGTGCTCCTGGAAGGCCTCCAGCAGGAAGTCGAACAGCGCCGGTCCGGTCAACGTCGCGATGTCGCGCCGCAGGGCGGCGATGGACGCCTGGCTGCGCTCGATCAGCTCGGTGACGATGGCCGGATCGGTCTCGATCGGGGCGGACGCGCCGCCGAGCGGCGGCCCGCCGGGACCGCCGTCCGGGAGCGCCGGAACGAAGTCGTGGCGGTCGAGGACGGTCTCCAGCGCGTCCCTGATCAACGGATCGGACCTCCCCGCCATCTCCAGGAGGCCGGCGCGGCTCGCGGGCGAGGCCAGGTGCCGGGTGACGTCGACGAACAGCCGCCCGCCGGCCTCGTGCATCGGCGCCATGGCCGTCAGCTGCCACACGGAGAGCCCCAGTGGCTTCATGGGGTCGGTCATCATCTGCTGATGACCAACGGAGAGGTAGACGTGGTTCTCCCGGTCGCGGGCCGCGGGGATGGGGAACAGCGTGGTGATTGGCCGGCTCTGCACGATCTGGAAGTCATCGTCGACCAGGCACCATTCGATGTCCTGCGGGCGGCCGAAATGCGCTTCGATCCGCCGCCCGAGCTGCACGAGCCGCACGACCTGCGGATCCGTCAGCGCCGGCTGCTCCTGCCGCTGCGGGTCGATCGCCACGTCCTGCGTCCCGCCAGCCGGCAGGGCGTGAACGGCACGCTGTTTGGCGGCGACCGCCTTGGCGATGACCTCGCCGTCGCGCACCTTGAAGACGTCCGGGTTCACCAGGCCGGAAACCAGGGCCTCGCCGAGGCCGAAGCTGGCGTCCACGGTGGCGACCTTCCGGTTGCCCGTGACGGGGTCGGCCGTGAACAGGATGCCGGACGCATCCGGGAAGACCATCTGCTGGACGACCACGGCCATGTGGACCTTCCGGTGGTCGAAGCCGTTTCGCAGGCGGTAGGTCACGGCCCGCTCGCTGAACAGCGACGCCCAGCACCGGCTGACGTTCTGGAGGATCGCCGCCGGCCCCACGACGTTCAGGTACGTGTCCTGCTGGCCCGCGAAGGAGGCCGTCGGCATGTCCTCTGCCGTCGCGCTGGATCGCACGGCGTAGGCGGCTTGCTCACCGAGCTGGGCGAGCGCGCGGGTGATCGCCGCCGCCAGATCGCCCGGGATGGCAATCCCTTCGATGGTCCGGCGGAGCTCCGCGCTGAGCGTGCGGATCGCCTCCCGGTCATCCGGGTTCAGGCGCGACAGCTGCTCGAGCCGATCGTCGATCGACGGCGCTTCCGCCATGATTCGCCGGAAGGCGGCCGTCGTCACGCACAACCCAGCCGGCACGCGGATGCCTTCGATCCGCGACAGCCCGCCCAGGTGCGCGGCCTTGCCGCCAACGACCGCGACCCGCGTCTCGTCAACCTCTTGGAGAGCCAACACGTACTGCTCGATCATTGCGATACCACCGCGTCAAGCGTCCGCAACTGCACCGCGAATCTCATCAGCGGTTCGAGGTCGCCGCGCCCCCCGTACATCGACAACGCACCCACGTCGCGCCCCCCATTTCCTCGTCGGTGCTGTATCCGGCCGCCGATTCTGCGGCAAGACCCGGGTCTTGCCGCAAGCCCCCCTGTGCGCTATACGTTAGAAGTGGCAAGGAGTGACATCTTCTTGCCTTTGCTTTTGTCGTCCGCCGCGGACTGACTGATCCCGGTGACGATCGCCTCGGACGGTCCGCCAGCGCCGCTGGCGCTCCCGACCATCGGGGGCTGGGACATGGTGTGGTTCGTAAGGGATCCGAAATAGATCAAGGGCACCCCGTCGCGGCCTCGGCCCGTACCCTCAGATCATGTTCAAGCGACTCCTGCGGGCACCCCTGACCTGGGCGATCGTCGTCGTGCTCGCCGCCGGAGCCGGCGTCGGCCTCTACTGGTTCCAGCCGTGGAAGCTGGTCACCGATCAGCTGGTCGACGAGGCGCTGCCGGCCGTACCGGCACCGTCGGCCGCCAGCACGACGCCGTCGGGCAGCGCAAGCCCGTCGTCCACAGTGGCCGAGCAGCCGGGGATCGTCCGGCGCGGCGCCTTCGTGTCACACGAGCACAAGACGTCGGGGAGCGCGGAGCTCGTTCATCTGCCGGACGGACGTCGTCAGCTGGTCCTGCGCGACCTACGTACCTCCAACGGGCCGGATCTGCGGGTCTGGCTCACCGACCGCCCGGTCGTGGCGGGTGAGGCGGGCTGGCACGTGTTCGACGACGGCCGGTGGGTGGAGTTGGCGCGGTTGAAGGGCAATCACGGCAACCAGGTGTACGACATTCCCGGCAGCGTCGACGTCGCCGACCTGACCAGCGTTTCGATCTGGTGCAAGCGGTTCGCCGTTTCCTTCGGCGCGGCGGAGCTGGCCCCGGCATGACCGCGTGGGTCGCGTCCGGGCAACGGATCCTGGTCGTGGACGACGATCCGACCGTCAGTGACGTGGTCCGGCGCTACCTGGGCGGCGACGAGCTGCCGCTGACCGTACGCGAGTCGGTGGCCCCTCCACGGTCACCGTGCATGTGCGACGGCTGCGGGAAAAGGTCGAGGATGACGCGGCGGCGCCGCGCCGGATCGTGACCGTCTGGGGTGTCGATTCTCGCCGTGGCGCTGGTCGGCGCCGCCGCCGTCGGCGTGCCCGGCGCGGTGGCGCTCGCCGGCGTCATCGCGGTCGCGCAGGGATGTTCCTGTCGGCGCACGACCTGCGGACACCGACGCCGGGGCGCTGCGGCTCTCCCGGTCGGCGGTGCCGCTCGGCGAGGTGGTCTCCGACGCGATCGCCTCCGCCACCCCGCTGGCGCGACTCAAGGGGGTACGGCTGGCGGCGGAGGAAGCCGGGTGGCCGACCGTTGGCCATCGTGCGGGGCCTGGTCGAGGCGCACGGCGGCCGGGTCGAGGTGGCCCAACACCTCGTCCGGATGCCGCTTCGTGGTGCGCCTGCCGGCCGCCGCACGACGCGGTGACCGCGATTGTGGTTGATTCGCCTGGCGCATCGTGATTCGCCAGGCGAATCACGCTCGTTTGCCCGCACACCCTCCGGCCGCGCACGGCCGACCCCGACCATCGGCTACGGTCCACTGGACGGTCGTCGGGGGAAGCGGGAGCGAGATGCCACAGTCGGCACCGGAGAGTGTGGACGCCGTGCAGAGGATGTACGACGCGGACGCCGCGTCACAAGGGCTCGGCATCGAACTCGTCTCGGCGGGCGACGGGCGGGCGGTGGCGCGTATGCGGGTCACGGCGAAGATGGTCAACGGGCACGCCATCGCGCACGGCGGCTATCTGTTCCTGCTGGCCGACAGCGCGTTCGCCTTCGCCTGCAACAGCTACGGCCCGGTGACGGTCGCCGCCAGCGGGGACATCACGTTCATCCGGCCGGTGCGCGAGGGGGACCTGCTGGAGGCGCGCGCGCAGGAGCGCACGCGCTACGGGCGGAGCGGCATCTACGACGTCACCGTGCTGCGCGGCGACGAGGTGGTCGCGGAGTTCCGGGGCCGCAGCCGGGTCATCGAGCGAAGCTGACCACCCGTCAGCTCGTCCGGCGCTGGTCGACGATGCGGCGCATCTTCCCCACCGAGCGCTCCACCCCGTCGGGCGGCAGCACCTCGACCTCGACGCTGACCCCGACGCTGTTCTTGACCAGCGCCGCGAGGGTAACGCCTGCCCGCGTCGCCGCCACCGGGTCCGCCCCGGTGCGCCGCTCGACCCGTACGGTCAGGGTGTCCATCCGTCCCGCCCGGCCGAGCAGGCACTGGAAGTGCGGCGACAGCGCCGGGGTCCGCAGGATCAGCTCCTCGATCTGACTCGGAAAGAGGTTCACCCCGCGCAGGATGATCATGTCGTCGGTACGGCCGGTGATCTTCTCGATCCGGCGCATCGGCCGGGCGGTGCCCGGCAAGAGCCGGGTGAGGTCGCGGGTCCGGTAACGCACCACCGGCATCGCCTGCTTGGTCAACGAGGTGAGCACCAGCTCGCCCGGCTCTCCGTCCGGGAGCACCTCTCCGGTGAGCGGATCGATGATCTCCGGGTAGAAGTGGTCCTCCCAGACGTGCAGACCGTCCTTGGTCTCCACGCACTCCACCGCCACCCCCGGCCCCATCACCTCGGACAGGCCGTAGATGTCGATGGCGTGCATGTCCAGGCGCCGCTCCACCTCGTGCCGCATCTCCTCCGTCCACGGTTCGGCGCCGAAGATGCCCACCTGCAGCGAGGTGGCCCGGGGATCCACGCCCTGCCGCTCCATCTCGTCGAGGATCGCCAGCATGTAGGTCGGGGTCACCATGATGATGTCGGGCTCGAAATCGCGGATCAGCATCACCTGCCGCTCCGTCATCCCACCGGAGACGGGGATGACCGTGCAGCCCAGCTCCTCCGCGCCGTAGTGCGCGCCGAGCCCACCGGTGAAAAGCCCGTACCCGTAAGCGACATGGACCTTCTCCCCCGGCCGGCCGCCGGCGGCGCGGATCGAGCGGGCCATCAGCCGCGCCCAGCTCCGCACGTCCTCACGGGTGTAGCCGACCACGGTCGGGCGCCCCGTCGTGCCGGACGACGCGTGCAGCCGGGACACCTGCTCGCGCGGCACAGCGAACATCCCGAACGGGTAGTTGTCGCGGAGCTCGGCCTTGGTGGTGAACGGGAACCGTGCCAGGTCGTCGAGGTCGCGGCAGTCGTCGGGGTGGACGCCGGCGTCGTCGAAGGCCTTGCGGTAGTGCGGCACGTTGTCGTAGGCGTGCCGCAGCGACCAGCGCAGCCGCTCCCGTTGCAGCTCGCGCAGCTCGTCCACCGACGCCCGCTCGATCGGTTCCAGCTCGTCTCGCTGTGGGGTCCGATCCTGCACGTTTCCTCCCCGAATCTGACCGCCGCCATCGTGCGGCGACGTGCAATGTAACTGCGTGTCCCATTCTTGCGCGCAGGCCGGGGCGGACCCGCACTACCGTCGCAGCATGACCGCACGTCCACCCCGGCCGTCGCGCCGGGCCGAACCGATCGACCTCGGCACGGCTGAACTCGTACCCGACCCCGCCCGCGCCGATGGCTGGACGCTGCTGATCGACGGAGTGGAGCAGTCGTACGTGGATCTGCGGGATCCGACCCGGCTGCGCTTCGAGTACGTGCGGCGGCTGGCCTCCGTGATCGACACCGCGTCCCCCCGGGGCCGCCCCCTGCGCGTGCTGCATCTCGGCGCCGGGGCGCTCACCCTGCCGCGCTACGTCGCCGCCACCCGACCCCGGTCGACGCAACTGGTGGTGGAGCTCGACGCCGCCCTGGTCGCGCTGGTCCGGGCGGCGCTCCCGTTGCCGGGCGACGCCGACGTGCGCATCGAGGTAGGGGATGCGCGCGCAGCGATCGAGGAGCTCGCCGACGAGCGGTTCGACGTGGTCATCGCCGACGTCTACCGTGGCGCGCAGCTCCCCGCCCACCTCGCCGGCACCCGGTTCGCAGCGGCCGTCGCCCGCGTGCTCGACCCCGACGGGATCTACGCGGTCAACCTCACCGATCTCCCGCCGCTGGCCGTGAGCCGGACCCACGCGGCCACGCTGCGGACCGCGTTCGCCGAGGTCTGTCTGATCGCCGACGCGGCCCTGCTGCGCGGACGCCGTTACGGCAACGTCGTGTTCGCGGCCGCCCTGCAGCCGGGGCGGCTGCCCGTGGTGCGGTTGACCGCCGCGGCCGGGCGCGATCCGGTGGCCGGCCGGGTGTTGCACGGGGCGGAGTTCGACACGTTCACCGTCGGGGCCCGCCCGGTCGTCGACGCCGGATGAGGACGGGCCGCTACCGGGCCCTTCCGCGGCCGCCGACGCTACGGACGGTCTCGACCACCTCGTCGATCGACGCCCCCTTGAGCAGGTAGGCGATCGCTCCGGCGCTGCGCATCTCCTCGCGCGCACTGGGATCGCCGTACGCGGAGAACGCGAGGATCCGGGTGCGGGGCGATCGTCGGCGGATCCCCGCGGCGGCGAGCGCCCCGCCGCCCGGCATTCGCATGTCCAGCACGGCTACGTCCGGCTCATGCGCACAGGCGAGCGAGACCGCCTCCTCGGCGGTCTGCCCGACCGCCACGACGTCCAGATCCGGCTCGGCCGCGAACACGTCGAGAAGCGCCTCGGAGATCATCGGATCGTCGTCGCAGAGCAGCAGCCGCAACGGGCGCGGTCTGCCGTTCACGCCGACACCGCCGACGACGACGCGGGAGCGACCGGCACCCAGAACTCGACCTCGGTGCCGGAGCCGGGAGCGCTGGTCATGTTCCACCAGCCGCCGGCGATCTCCGCGCGTTCCCGCATCTCGACCAGCCCGAAGTGATCGTGCCGCAGGTGAGCGTCGCCGTCGATGCCCACCCCGTCATCGCGCACCTTGACGTGGAGCCCGTTACGGACCGACACGAGACTGATCTCGACCCTGGTGGCCCGGGCGTGCTTGCGAACGTTGGTCAACGCCTCCTGGGCGATCCGGAAGACCATGATCGCGGTTTCCCGCGGCGGCTCGTGCTCGAGGTCGACCCGGAGCGCGTGCGTCATCCCCGACTCGCCGACCACCTGGCCGAGATACGCGGCCAGGGAGTTGACCAGCCCGGTCTCCCGGTCGATCGCCGGTGGCCGCAGCCGGTAGACCAGGTCGCGCAGCCGGCCGATCGTGCCCCGCACCGTCTCGTCGAGCTTTCGCACGGCCTCCGCGTGCCCACCGCGCATGTTGCGCTCGAGCAGCTGCAGGCGCATGCCGACGGCGACCATCGACTGGATCGAGTCGTCGTGGATGTCCCAGGCGATCCGGCGCCGCTCCGCTTCCTGCGCCTCGACGAGGTGCGCGAGCAGTTGCCGGCGCTCGTCGAGGGTCTGTTGGGCGTGCCGCCGTTCCGTCATGTCCCGGGTGACCTTGCCGAAGCCCCGCAACACACCGGCCTCGTCATACAGCGCCGTGATCACCACGTTCGCCCAGAACCGCGACCCGTCCTTCCGGAGCCGCCACCCCTCGTCCTCGACCCGCCCGTCGCGCGCCGCGATCACCAGCTCCTCCGCCGGGTACCCCGCCGCGACCACGTCCGGTGGATAAAAGGTCGAAAAGTGCCGACCGATGATCTCGTCCGCCGAATAGCCCTTGATCCGCTGCGCGCCCGCGTTCCAGCTCTGGACCCGCCCCTCCGGATCCAGCATGAAGATCGCGTAGTCCAGCACGTTCTGCACGAGAAGGCGGAAGCGCTCCTCGCTCTCGCGCAGCGCCTGCTCCGCGGCGCGCCGTTCGGTCATGTCCCGGGTGACCTTGCCGAAGCCCCGCAGCACACCGGCCTCGTCATACAGCGCCGTGATCACCACGTTCGCCCAGAACCGCGACCCGTCCTTCCGGAGCCGCCACCCCTCGTCCTCGACCCGCC